>OMKD01000053.1 GCA_900299495.1 Sphingobacteriales bacterium | reverse complement strand
TAACTGGCGCATCCAAGTACTCGAATAAATGCTCCGAGATATGAGCAGATAATTCTCCACCAATTCCACCCAATAAGGTGTCTTCGTGCAAAATTAGAACTTTATTTGTTTTTTTCACGGTCTCCTCGATCGCATCGTAATCCAAAGGAAGTAAAGTTCTTAGATCAATGATATCTGCTTGAATACCCATTTCAGTACAAACTTTCTCTGCCCAGTGAACACCCATTCCATAGGTTATGATACTTAGGTCAGTACCTTCGGCGGCCCATCTAGCCTTACCAAATTCGATTGTGTATGGCTCGTCAGGCACTTCAGCACTAATGGAACGATAAAGTGCTTTGTGCTCAAAGAACATGACTGGATTTGGATCTTCAAATGCAGTCATTAATAGTCCTTTAGCATCTTCTGGTGTAGAAGGATAAGCAATTTTTAAACCAGGTGTATGGAAGAACCAGGCTTCATTACTTTGCGAGTGATATGGACCTGCACCAACACCTCCACCGGTAGGCATACGGATTACAACATCTGCATTTTGTCCCCAACGGTAATGAAGTTTAGCAAGGTTATTCACAATTTGGTTGAAACCACAGGTTACGAAATCTGCAAACTGCATTTCTACCATTGCTTTTCCACCCTTAAGACTTAATCCTAAACCTGCGCCGATAATAGCACTTTCACACAATGGTGTGTTACGAACCCTGTCTTTTCCGAAGTCCTTGTAGAATCCATCAGTGATCTTGAATACACCTCCATAATCTGAGATGTCCTGTCCCATAAGTACCAGATTCGGATGTCTTTCCATAGACTGGCGAAGACCATCAGAAATAGCATCTACAAAACGCTTTTCTGTTGTTTTGGAAGGATCTGCTTTAATAGGCAGGTAGTTGAAAGGAGCATATACGTCCTCCAATTCTTCCTGAAGATCTGCTTCGATAGCAGGCATATTGAATGCCAACTCAACATTTTCATTGATGGATGCTTTGATCTCAGCACGCAGATTATCTATATAAGCTTCATCTATAATCTTCTCTTCTAACAAGAATTGCTCGTAGTTGCTAATCGGATCTTTAAGTGCCCACATGTCCATCAATTCTTTAGGGACATATTTCGTACCTGAAGCTTCCTCATGACCTCTTATTCTGAATGTCTTACATTCTAAGAAAATTGGCTCAGGATTCTTGCGCATAGAAGTCGCAAGTTTTTTGATGGTCGAGTATACCTCTAGGATATTATTACCATCGATACTGTATCCTTTCATGCCATAGCCTTTAGCTCTGTCCACAAGGTCTTTACAGTTATATTGTTCGTTGACTGGCGTTGATAAGCCGTAGCCATTATTTTCAATAACAAAGATTACGGGTAGCTGCCAAACGGATGCTACATTCAAAGCTTCGTGAAACTCTCCCTGAGAAGTGGCTCCATCACCTGTAAAGGCAAGGGATACTTTAGGTTCATTATTGAGTTTGTGGGAAAGTCCTACTCCTGAAGCCAAAGACAGTTGTGGCCCAAGGTGTGAGATCATACCTACGATACCATGCTCCATTGCTCCAAAGTGGAAAGAGCGATCACGACCTTTGGTGTACCCTGCTTCTTTACCTTGCCATTGAGCAAATAGATTTTTCAAAGGCATTTCACGACTAGTAAAAACACCTAAGTTTCGGTGCATCGTGAAGATCAGCTCATCAGATTCTAGTGCCATGGTAGCACCCACAGAAATTGCTTCCTGTCCTATACCTGAGAACCATTTTGATATTCTTCCCTGTCTAAGCAGGATCAACATCTTCTCCTCAATCATTCTGGGTCTTAAAAGACCCTCATAAAGGGCAATAAGCTGTTTTTTACTAAGCTTCCCTTTTTTATAATTAATTTGATCTTGTTTTACGTTCGCCATGGGCTTTACTGTGTAGTACACATTTTAATATGAATCGCAAAGGTAATAGAAATTTACTTCGAAAAGATTCTATTGTAAAGTATTAAGTGCTTTTTTTTGGCAAAGTAAAAATGGAATTCCCTTTTTTTCGTTCACTTGGGAGGAAGCTTTATATTCTTTAGTCTCTTGTGGAAAGATAATGACCATATTTTTACCACATTCGTATATTTATAACGACTTTTGAAATATAATAACCCAAGATCAAAAAGAAGACCTAAATCGGTTCAATATGAGTATGGAAAATAATTCGCCAAATCCAGACCTTCCTAATGATGGAGAAGAAAAGCATGAAGTACTTTCAAATGATGCTTTAAGGGAAGAACGTATGCCAAAATACAAGCGTATCATTAAGCGCCTGTGGTTGCTAATTGCAGCTGGCATCATCGGTTTCTTTACCTTCTTTATCGTACTTTCTTTCGGAGACCTACCGGATACCAAAGAGTTGGAGAATCCTAAAAGTGTTCTTGCTACAGAGGTACTGGCGATAGATGGTTCTGTTCTTGGTCGATTCTTCATAGAGAACCGTGTAAAGATTACCTATGATTCTCTTTCCGAAAATGTAAAGCAGGCATTGGTTGCTACAGAGGATGAGCGATTCTTTGAACATTCAGGGATTGATTTTAGAGCCCTGGCAAGAGTTATGGTCAAAACTGTTCTTGGTGGAGACAAGAGTGGAGGAGGTGGATCTACTATTACCCAGCAGTTGTCGAAGTTGTTGTTCACAGATAATGTGTCTAGTAATATCGTAGAGCGTGCTATGCAAAAATTCAGGGAGTGGATCATATCTATTCAGCTGGAACGAAAATATACCAAAGGGGAGATCATGGCCATGTACCTGAATAAATTCGATTTCCTGAATGATGGCGATGGTATTCAGGCTGCATCTGAAGTTTATTTTGGGAAGCCACAGAGCGAGCTGAATATTGAAGAGGCTGCTATGATTGTGGGGATGTTGAAAAACCCTTCTCTTTTCAATCCGGTTTCTCAGCTGAAGTGGAAAAGAGACACAACTATTCATCGTAGAGAGGTTGTATTATTTCAAATGAAGAACAAAGGCTTCATCTCGCAAGTGCAGTATGACTCTCTTCGTCAGATTCCTTATGATGGAACGACTTTCAAAACCACAACGCATAACGATGGGCCTGCACAGTACTTCAGAGGTGAATTATCCAAGCAGGTACAGTCTATCCTGAGTAAAGAGCAATATCGCAAACCTGATGGTACAAAATACAATATCTACCGAGATGGTTTGAAGATATACACTACGATCGACCCAATCATCCAACAGCATATGGAGACGGCCTTGGTGAATCATATGAGTAATCAGCAAAAAATATTTGATAAACACTGGAAGTGGAGAGGTAAAAGTCCTTGGGACTATAAGGAAAAGGACACCACAGATGGTGAAATGCGTGCCAGAAAGGCAAAGAAGAATCGTATGGTTCGCGAGTCTGAGCGATACCAGCGTATGCGAATTACCTTTATGGCAGATGTAACCAATGCTGTTGAAAAAGAGAATGAAGGAGCTTTATTAAGACCTGTTGATATCAGCAGAATGCTTCAGGAAGAAAAGACCGGAAAGGAGTTTGATGCATTGTTGAAGAAGGAGTATATCTCCAAGAAGATGGTTAAGAATTATCTGGCGACCATGAAGTCAGATTCTTGGGCGGAGTATAAAAAGCAACATGAAGCCTTTTTGGCGGAAAGTAAAAAGGTGTTCAACACACCGGTGAAAATGAAGGTGTTCACTTATGAGAACAAAGAATTTGTGAAGGATACGATCATGTCTCCTATTGATTCTTTATTGTATCATCACAACTTCCTTCAACTTGGATCTTTAGCGGTTGATCCTAAGTCAGGATATGTGAAAGGATGGATTGGAGGTATTAATTACAGATACTTCAAGTATGATCACGTAACTTCTGCCAGACAGGTTGGGTCTACCTTCAAGCCTTTTATTTATGCTACAGCAATTGATAATCTAAGTATATCACCTTGTCTGGAGGTTTATGACAGGGCGCAAACGATTTTCCCAGAAGAAGGGCAGTTTGGTTTATTGGAGCCTTGGACACCAAACAATTCAAATGGTAAGTTTTCTGGAGAATTGATCTCTCTTAAAGATGGCTTGAAAGCGTCATTGAATACAGTTTCGGTAAACCTAATGAAGAAATTAGGTAATGTTGATTTAGTATTGAATTTAGTTAATCAATTAGGAATCGAGTCTAGTAAAATACCTCGCTCACCATCTATTTGTCTGGGAGCATCAGATCTTTCAGTAATGGATATGTCAGGAGCTTATACTGCCTTTGCTAATAGAGGTCAATATACTAAACCTATATACTTGCTTAAGATCGAAGATATGAATGGGAAAGTGATTTTTACTGATCAATCTTTGCCTCAGCAAGCTATAGCAGAGAATAAGAATTATGTAATGGTAGATATGCTTACCCATGCGGCATCAGCGATAAATAATAACCCTAAAATAAAAACTCCACTTGGAGGAAAAACAGGTACAACCAATGATTATACTGATGGTTGGTTTATGGGTATTACACCAAACCTAGTGATTGGAACTTGGGTCGGAGGTGATGATCGATGGATTCGATTTACTAAACTTCCAGAAGGCCAAGGAGCTAGAATGGCAAGACCATTTTTTGTAAAGGTAATAGAGTTGATTGAGCAGGACTCTTTACCTGGCTTTGGCAGAGATGCCAAGTTTGAAATCCCTCAAGGCGATATTGGTATTGAGCTTGATTGTGATGAATACAAACGCATCAATGAAGGCATCGATATCAACGAAAGTGAATTTGAAGAGGATACGGAAGAAGAAGAGGATGACGATGACGATTGGGGATAAAAAAAGAGGCTGAATTTCAGCCTCTTTTTT
>OMKD01000052.1 GCA_900299495.1 Sphingobacteriales bacterium | reverse complement strand
TTCTCTAATAGCTTTGGGCTTTCCTGGTAAATTGATAATTAAACTTTTACCTCTAATTCCAGCGGTTTGTCTCGATAAAATAGCGGTAGGAACATATTTAAGGCTTTCTGCACGCATCTTTTCTCCAAATCCAGCAAGCATCTTTTCACATACAGCCTCTGTTGCCTCCGGTGTTACATCTCTCAGAGCCGGTCCGGTACCGCCCGAAGTAACAATTAAGCAGCAACCTTCATTATCCGCCATGTATTTAAGCTTAGCTTCGATTTGATCCTGCTCATCTGGGATGACAGCGTAAACAGTTTCAAAAGAACTCAATAGGTAATCCTTTAGTGTAGAAACTATGGCTTTGCCAGGGATATCTTCATAGATACCTTTACTTGCTCGGTCAGAAACATTGATTACCCCAATCTTAATCATTTTTAGCATTTGATTTAAACATGATAAATAAGCCTACTAGAACAAAAGGAATGGATAATAATTGACCTGTGGTCAACCCTACATCTATTGATTCCTGAAGACCATTTTGTTCTTTCTTGAAGAATTCAAGTATAAAACGTACGATGAACATCGATGTTAAAAATACGCCGAATATAAAACCTCTTTTTTCCTTTAAGTTCGTTTTTTCAAAAAGGTAAAAAAGGAAACCAGCTAATAGGAAATAAGAGATTGATTCATAAAGTTGTACGGCATGTCTTATTTCGCCTGGATAGGATTGGATAAATTCAAAGCCCCAGGCTACATCTGTTATAGAGCCTACGATTTCGCTATTCATTAAGTTACCTAAGCGTATAAATCCTCCTGCAATAAACATGGGTACAACAAGTCTGTCCATAATCCAGAAAGCATGCTTTTTTGCATGAATTTTAGACCAAATCAACAAACTGATTATGAGTCCTATTGCTCCTCCATGAGACGCCAAACCTCTGAATCCTGTAAATCGAATACCGTTGTCTATTTCTATAGGTAGTAGTATTTCAAGGGGCCGACTAGAAAAATAATCCCAATCATAAAATAAACAGTGCCCAATACGTGCTCCCATAATCCCACCAATTGCAATGAACGTAAGTAAGGTTCCAAGCTTATCTATATCCTCTCCTTCCTTTTTAAATATACGTTCCACAATCTTGTAACCAATTACAAAGGAAAGCATAAAGAAAAGGGTATAATATCTGAGCTCATAGTTTCCTATCTGAAATATAGAAGGGTTGACATCCCAGTGGATTACACCTAGAATTAAAACATCCATAAGTTTATTTTTTTCAAAAATACAAATATGTTTAAGAAGCTTGAATATGATTAAACTATTTGTATGATAATTAATTTCAACTATAAGCGTATTTTGTGGTAAATTCACAAAAACTTTTTTGAGCCTATTTCAAAATTTACAATAATGGCAAGATTTAGCATCCTGATAGGAACATTATTTTTAATGAATTCAATGTTGCTAGGACAGAATAGAAGTGCTTACATTCACCCATTAAAGACCAGTGTGGTCATTGATGGAAATCTATCCGCTGGAGAATGGACTGAGCAGAATGGTGCAACAGATTTCTTTCAATATTTTCCGACTGATACCAGTAAAGCAAATTATGATACTGAAATCTATTTCCAGTATGATGAAAACAATCTGTATGTAGGGATTCGTTGCTATTCTCAAGGTAACGATTACGTTTTAAATTCACTAAAAAGAGATTACAGAGCCTGGGGAAATGATAACCTTACGCTTGTGTTTGATACCTTTAAGGATGGTACAAATGCATTTGTATTTGGTATCACGCCATACGGTGTAAGGAGAGAAGCTTTGATATCCGGTGGAGGAAATGAACGAGAAGACTTCTCCTCAAGTTGGGATAATAAATGGATTGGCGAATCAAAAATGCATGATGGATACTGGACTGCAGAATTGTCTATTCCGTTCAAATCTATCCGATTTGATCAGGATACCAAAGTTTGGGGTTTTAATTCCTATCGTTTTGATCTTCAAAGTAACGAGCGATCCACATGGGTTCAGATACCTCAAAATCAAATGATCATGAATTTGGGTTTTACAGGGGATCTTATCTGGAAGGGAGAGCTACCAGAACCAAAAAGAAATATTTCACTTATTCCATACATTACAGGAACAGCTAATAAGGTTGTTGAAGATGGAACGATCACAAGAGATCAATTTGGTGGTTTTGGTGGTGATGCAAAAATTGGACTAGGCTCTGGATTAAATCTTGATCTTACTATCAATCCGGACTTCTCTCAGGTTGAAGTGGATGAGCAGGTAACTGATTTGAATCGATTTGAGATCTTCTTTCCTGAGCGCCGACAATTCTTTTTAGAAAACGCAGATTTGTTTGGAGGCTTTGGCTTTGGTGTATTAAATCCATTCTTCTCCAGAAGAATTGGAGTCGCAAAAGACACCATAGATGGGGCTTCATATTCCAATCCTATCCTATTTGGAGCAAGACTAAGTGGAAAGCTTAACGAGGATACTCGATTAGGTCTACTATCCATTCAAACGGCAGGTAATGAAGAGTATGGCTTACCTTCATACAATTACTCTGTAGCTACCGTGCAGAAGAAAGTTTTTGAACGTTCCAATATTGGATTCATTATGGTCAATAAGGAGCACTTTGAAAATGATATCGATGCAGATCATTACACGAAATATAATAGAGTGATTGGGTCTGATTTTAACCTATTCTCAAAAGATAATCGTTGGACAGGAAAAGCTTTTTATCATCACTCTCTGTCAGATGATAACACCAGTGGTGGTGGTCAGCATGGTGCTGAAGTGACTTACACAAATAATAGATACCAGTTTAATTGGAATCATCAGTACGTGAATCAGGACTTCGATGCAGAAGTAGGGTTTATCATCCGAAACAATGCTTTTCGGATGAATCCAAATGCAACCATGTTTATCTTCCCAGACTCTAAGTCTATCAATAGGATAGATTTGAAATTGGGTTTTGAGCAAGTTATAAAACCAGGTGGAGGACTTTTAGATCGTAATGTAAACTTTGGAATTGAAAATAGATTCAAAAGTACTGCGAATTTGGAGTTACAGGGGAATTTGGACTATGTATTGCTAACAGGAGATTTTGATCCAACTGGTGTGGATACTATTTCTTTATTGGAAGGCGAAGTGTTCAGAAATGCTCAGCTTGAATTGTCTTATCGCTCTAATAATAATAAGCTATTCACTTTTGGTGGTCGTCTGATTGGTGGGCAGTTTTTTGGTGGTAAGCGTTATGGACTTCGTGCTGATATGAGTTACAGACTAGGTGTTTTAGGATCTTTATCCATGACAGCAAGCTATAACTATTTGGATAGGGAGGCACCATATTCTTCTGCAAGTCTATTCTTGCTTGGACCGAAGTTTGATATAACATTCACCAAGAAATTGTTTTGGACTACATTTCTTCAGTATAATAATCAATCTGATAATTTTAATATAAACTCAAGATTGCAGTGGAGGTTTTTACCAGCATCAGATATGTTCCTGGTGTATACGGATAATTACTATTCTGATTTTTCTGCTAATAAAAACAGAGCAATAGTACTGAAGGTGAGTTATTGGCTTAATATGTAAAAAAAAGGAAGTCGAGGTGTCAAAAGACACCTCAACTACACCAATAAAATATACTAACTACGCTCTTTCGCCATTTGCTATGGCTGTATCTTTATTCAAAACCAATAGGACTTTTTGACCTGGATAGGTAAAATCAAGTCTGGTTTTGTTCCATTTCTTAATTGATTCTAGGCTGATATTCAATTTTGTCGCAAGATCATATAAATCTTCGGTATCAGACAAGAACACATACATCATTATTTCGTCACCTTTTAGCATTGGTTCTAATTCTGACACTAAAAAGTTCCAATCTGTCTTTATGGAATCATCTCCAGTCCACTTTAGATAGTCTGTAAATCTTATCATACCAAGTTTAGGAAGGACTAAATAAGATCCTGAAGACTTAGTAGGAATGTACCCTTTCACATAAGAAGGATTCAATTTGATGATTGTAGACATAGGTACACCTGAAATTTTAGAAAGCTTGCTTAAGCTAACTGAGCTAAATACTCGGATTGCAGATGTGAATTGTAAATCATAGTCCAATTCTTTAGGCTCAATATTGTGGAAGAGATAAAACTCTGCCATATAGCTTGCCGCAATGAATTTTGGAATATAGTTTTTAGTCTGACCAGGAAGGTAGTTTTGAAGTGACCAGAAATCACCACAAGCTCCTGTTGATCGCACAGCCTTGTTTACTACACCAGGTCCACAGTTGTATGCTGCCAATACAAGACTCCAATCTTCATATCTATCGTATAATTTCTTGAGATACTTGATAGCAGCTTCTGTTGACTTGTACGGATCCATCCGCTCATCAATCTCATCATTTACTATAAGACCATTTTCGCGAGCCGTTGCAGGAATTAACTGCCAAAGGCCTTTTGCTCCCGCTTCCGAAATTTCAGTTGGATTCAACCTAGACTCTACAATAGGAAGATATTTTAGCATATCCGGCATGTCATTCATTGCCAAGTAGTGCTCAAATACAGGAAAGTACATTTGAGATCGCTTAAGGATGTAGGCAGAGGACTTTTGTCCATAAACCAGATAATCCTTAAGGTGCTTTTCTACTCTGAAATTATACTGAACTCCAAATGGTAGATCCATGGCATCGATTCTATCCTGAATCTGTTCCATGTCAAAAGCACTGTTTGAGTTGGGTAATTTTGAATTATTACCAAAAGTTAAGTTTGTAGCTAGTAATAACCCAATAGTCCAAGAGAACTTCATATAATTTGTTTTTGGTAAACATATTCCTCTCCGCTTTTTCGATCGAATCCTCTTAATCTAAGGAATAAATTACCAGTGTTTTTTGAATAATGTTCTGGGTAGTTTCGATGCAAAAATAAAGCTGATTTTCGTTCCATTCAAGCTGCACCAAACAGTCTGAAATGTATAACGAAATAAAAATATGTATTCTTACTAATTCTGTTAATTTTCAAGCGTCTGAGTGGCTGTTTTTGGTATAATATTTTGTCCAACAAGGTGTTTTATAGGTAGTTAAAATTATGTTAAGCACCTTTACCAAGTGTCTTTAACGTGACTTTTTAGACGTCGAAAGTGATGTTTAATTAGTTTTTGTTCAGGAAATTATCCTTTTGTTCATGATTATTCTGTTATAGTCTAACATACTTTTTAGTATTGAAAGTTCATTTCATTATTTTCACATAGATTACAATACTACAAATGAGCAAAATTTGGCTCTAATCTCACTTAGTAATAATGAACTACTACACAAACCTCTTAATTATCATCTTCAGTCTTTCCCTGTCCTCCAGGCTACAGGCCACTGATTGGAATTTATATGGATTTGAGATGGGGCTGTCCCATCGAAATGTATTGCATATAAATCAAGATGATGCTGGCTTTCTTTGGATAGGAACTATCAACGGTCTTAACAGATTTGATGGCTATACCTTTCGAAAATACGATTTGCAGGATTCTACTGGTAAATATGATGCGCAGGCTGTCTATGAAGTGAATTTTGATGAAAAAGGAAATCTCATACTAAGTTTAAATAATAGACTGCTCCGTATGGATCGTAGCGGGAACATATTGCAGGTGGTTGATTTCGGAGCCACTCAATTTAAGCGGGGAGAAGAGAGACTCATCAATAATCTGATAAGATCCGAAAGTGGGTGGTGGGCTGTCTTGAAAGATGCCTCTGATGGATCATTTAGTTTAGTAGAGCTAAACAAGAAGCTAGAGATTATCTACATGTGGGATCTTGGATTAATGAATCAGGTATCCTTAATAAGGTTGGATCAAGGGAAATTGTTTTTTATAAAGAATTATAATGAACTGAGCACTTTTGATGTGCTTAAGCGAATAATAGAACAACCTTTTGAAACGACTACCCATAGGCTGATAAATTTTGGTGATGAATTTATGTATTTAGCCGAATCAGGTATATATAATATGGATGGTACCTTATACAAATCTTTACCTGATGCCTTTTATGAACTCTTAAATCAAACAGATTATCTAAATGTATTTTCCAATGGAAAAGATCGTTTGATCTTGTACACTGATGAAAAGCTTTATGCTTGGGATCTAATTGATAATACCGCTGAGTACCTATCTGAATCGATCAATAAGAGTATAGGTTATGATGTGACCTTCCAGAATTTCTTTTCAGACCAATCAGGACTCCTTTGGGTATCTACTAATTTTGGTGCTGTTTCTATCCATTTTGATAATCATGACTTCACAGGTATAATGACTGGTGGCGATAAACTGTGTTCAAGTGATTATTGTAGTATGCGTGGAATAACGCAGGATAG
>OMKD01000051.1 GCA_900299495.1 Sphingobacteriales bacterium | reverse complement strand
TCCATATCCTCTTAGGTACAGATATTCCTCCTGCATAACCTTCATAGAATGAAGTATAACGAAGTAAAGGGAAAAGCCAACCAATGGTGGGAAGATATATAGTGTGAAAAGGATGATTCCAAAGATTATGGTTTCAAGAAGTACTTTCTCATATTTCATTGAACCATTCAACCCTTGTCCTGCCAATACAATAGCAAAGAGTCCAACGCTGATATAATGGAAAATTTTTAGATAAGTATACGCCTCAGCGACAAAGAGGAAGCCCATTGCTTTTTGTAAACCATCAATTATGCTTAGCGATTCAAGATTGTAAAAGATTAATCCACTGAGTACAGCAAGCCCCCAAGTTAGATATAAGGCTCTTTGAGGAAGACTGTCTTTTTCAAAATAGTGATTGAATTGCGACTGCCCAAAATGAAAAGCAGAGATGAGCATAAACAGTACAAAAGAGAACTGTGGGAAAATCAGCCAAAGTACAGCGTTTGCAACTATTAAGCTCAAATACTGAGCATAGAACCTGAACTTGCTGGTATCCGTTTTAGAGAGAAAAAGGTGGTTGTCAATGGCCCCATGCGGAATACCTAGTACGATTATAAAACTCAGGCAGATTACAGATTCGATTTCGTTACTAAATGAATTACCACCGGAAAATAGCGCCAAAATGAAATAGAACAATACCAAGAAAATAAAAATAACCCTAGGCATCTTTGTTGTTTTTTAACAGATTTAAGCCTTTCAGCCCAATCAGATTTTGATAGTTAGTATATTCGTTTAACACTTTCTGACTTTAAATGGTTTTTTGCCTTCAAATTAATCGCATATGAAAGACGAGTATAAAAGAATTGGATGTTCCGTTTATGATACATACGAAGCACTGGCTGCTACTCGAAAATCTATTGACATCGTTTATTTAGATGAAGAAGACAAGCAGCTTGTAAAAGAGAATATGCTGATTGTTAATTTATATACGGTATCAAAGGTGGAGTTCATGCGTCTAAAAGATGATACTGTTATTCGTTTGGATAGGATAATATCTGTTTCAGAAGTACCTGCCTAGGTTTCTTATTTATCGTTCTTTTAAGTACCACGTAATAATTTTAAATCAGGTATCGTTTGGTATATAAATGTCTCTAATACAATTATCCTACATACTGTTGAAGAATTGAAATGGCAATGGTTTTTGCCTATACCTGTTGTAGTTTTGACATTTATGGATAGGTAGTCCCTATGAGAAATACCCATCCTTTTTTGAATATTTTTCGGAGTATTTGATATACTAATGAGAAATAAGAACCTGACAGGAATTGTCAGGTTTTTTTATGAACAATTGGACTTATTGTTTGTATTCTTTCCTTCAGATTCAATTTCTGTTTATTTTCGCAAGTACAAGTAAAAAAATATGGAAGCATTCAATTATTACAATCCTACCCGTCTGATCAATGGTAGAGATTCTCACCTCGAAATAGGTAAAATCTTAAAGGCTGATGGCATTGAAAAGGTATTGTTTGTTTACGGACGGGCATCCATTAAGCATTCAGGGCTTTACGATAAGATAATTGATTTGTTAAAGGCAAATAATATCCAAGTTGTTGAACATGGAGGTGTTAAGTCAAACCCAGTATTGAGTCATACCCGTCTTGGAGTTGAAAAGGCGAAAACAAATGCAGTAAGCGCGATCCTTGCTGTCGGAGGAGGATCAGTAGTTGATGAGTCCAAGGCGATTGCTGCGGGTGCACTACTGGATGAGGATGTATGGACCCTTTTTAAAGGAACAAAAACGGCTAAAGCATTGCCCTTATATGCAGTTCTTACGCTTTCCGCTACGGGTAGTGAAATGAATAGTGGAGGTGTTGTTACCAATGAGGAAACTCAGGAAAAGTTTTCTTTTTCATCTCCGGCTACCTTTCCAAAAGTTTCCATTGTAAATCCTGAGTTTACCTATGAATTGCCGATGAATTATTTGGCTTATTCTGCAGTAGATGCCATTACTCATACCCTGGAGGTTTACTTTACTGCAAAAACCATGCCTTTGATGAAGAGGCGATTTATAGAGAATATTGTTCTTACGATTATTGAAACAACAGAGGGAATTATAGCAGATTCCAAGGATTATGATTCGAGAGCAGAGTTTGCATTGGCTGCTACTTGGGCTCTAAATGGTCTCACAACTGTGGGTGTTGGCAAGTATAGCTTCCCAAATCATATGATCGAGCACTCATTAAGTGCAATTTTTGATGTCCCTCATGGTGCAGGTTTGGCTGTGGTGCTTCCTGCCTGGATGAAATGGTATCAAAATAATAATACAGAAGTCTTTGAACGTTTTGCAAGACAAATTTTTGGTTTGGAGACAGCGGATGAAGGTATAGCAGCGTTGGAAAATTGGTTTAATAAGATTGGTGCTCCAGTGACCTTAGGTACTTTGGGTGTAGGAGACATTGATACCAAGCAAGTTGCCGAAAATGCATTTTTGACCTCAAAAAAGTGGGGCTTGGCAGAGGTTTACTCCATAGCCGAAATTAAAAACATACTCGATTTAGCTAAGTAGGCCTAAGTCTGCTAGTTCAAGTGGATTTACTTGTTCTACTATTTTTTTTCTAATTTCGTGGACAGAATATTTAGAAAAACTAAAGATACAAAAGCAATATACCAATAGATGAAACCAATAAAGATTATTAAGAATAGGTCTGACATCGGTGCAGGGACCAGAGGGTCTGACATGGGGATAGATGCACTTGAAATCGCTGCAATCAACTCAGGAGATGATTACTTTTTCAAATATCCTTTCGTAGATGTAGATACCCATAATGAGACTATTTACAATAAAGTTAATGCACCTTTCGCCAAGCGAATAGTGCATGTACGCGAGCAGTGTGAGCGAGTTGCTCAAGTGGTTAAAGAGAATCTAGAAGAAGGGCAGTTTACTATAGTTTTGTCAGGAGATCATTCCAATGCTTTAGGTACGATAAGTGGGATTAAGGCTGCTTATCCGAACAAGAAGTTGGGAGTCTTTTGGATCGATGCACATGCAGACTTGCATTCTCCGTATACTTCTCCTTCAGGTAACATCCATGGTATGCCTTTGGCAGCTGCTTTAAATGAAGATAATCTCCCTTGTAAGGTTAATGAGCTTATAGATGAGACATTGGCAGATTGGGATAAGTTGAAAAACATTGCCATTGAAGGACCTAAATTATCCAGCGATCATCTTGTTTTCTTTGGAGTACGAGATACCGAAGAGCCAGAAGATTTGCTAATGGAACGCAAGGGAATCAAGAATTACTCTGTACATGAATTAAGGTATAGAGGTTTTGATACCTGTTTAAAAGAGGCGCTTGCCAAAATGAATGACTGTGAGATGATCTATATCTCCTTTGATGTGGACAGTATGGATTGTGATATGGTCTCTTATGGAACAGGAACACCCGTACCAAAAGGTTTTGATCCTGAAGAAGCTAAGTATTTGATATCTAGTATTCTTGAGTCAGGGAAGACTGTTTGTCTAGAATTTACGGAAGTTAATCCATTACTTGATTTAAAGGGGAACAAAATGGCTGAGGTCGCGTTTTCTATTTTGAAAGATGTCACGACTATTGCTGAAAATTAATCAAGACTTAACTGATTATTTTTCTATGTGCTTAGTTTTTAGTAGATTCCGAAAACGATCAAAAACAAATTATGAGTATTCCATTTTATTACATCATTATAGGTCTAGTTTCTTTAGCTTCTTACCTAGTCAGTAATCAATTAAAGAAAAAATTCAGGTACTATTCTCAAATAGCACTTGGTAATGGATTGTCCGGAAAGGAGATCGCTGAAAAAATGTTAAGAGATCATGGAATACAGGATGTTCAAGTAATTTCAGTGCCTGGTCAATTAACAGATCATTATAATCCAAGGAACAAAACAGTTAATTTGAGTGAGGCTGTCTACAATCAGAGAAATGCAGCGGCAGCGGCAGTTGCTGCCCATGAAGTTGGTCATGCAGTGCAACATGCAGAAGCTTATGCCTGGTTACAATTGAGATCTCAGCTTGTTCCAATAGTCAATGTATCTTCGAGGTTTTCTACCTACATAATTATCATTGGTTTGGTACTGTCAGCTTCTACAAGTCTCGGTTTTGGAGTGGCTATAGTTGGATTGGTTTTAATGGCTGCTGCTACCCTTTTTTCTTTCATAACCCTACCTGTGGAGTATGATGCTAGTAATCGTGCTTTGGACTGGTTAAACAGGACCCATATGCTAAGTTCTGATGAGTATACTGGAGCAGCAGATTCACTCAAATGGGCAGCAAGAACCTACCTTGTAGCTGCATTAGGGTCTCTAGCTATGTTGTTTTATTGGGCAATGACTCTTTTGGGATCAAGGGATTAGGAACTTAATAGGCTGATCCATTGGTTGAGTTCACATGAGAAAAGTCTTTTTTTGGGTCAGCTTAGTAATGCTTTCTTCTTTTTATAGTAGAAATTCATTATTAGCAAACAATCAGTTAGCCGCATATCAAAATCCGGTATTAAGCATTCCCGTATTTGGTGAGCCAGAGGGTAAGTCTTTAGGACTAATAACTTTCGGAAAGAAAAGCCGGAAGTCTTCCCGTTTTGATGAGTTTAAAATTTCATTCTTTGATCAAGACAGATCAGGGGAAGTTTCTTTTGTAAACTTGATTAGTAATGAACTATTACTCTTATTTAAAGAGGAAAAGAATGAATACATTAAAATTGCAGGCTACCCTGAAGAAATTTGGATTCGTACCAATGACCTGGATAATCTGAATATTAAGTATAAATCCTTGGATGATTTCCTAAAGAATGATCTAAAAAAGGGATGTATTCTATATCCTGGTGAAGAGTCCTTACCTTTGAGAAGCGGTTCTGGAGATGGATTCCGAAAGATTATTGATTTGCATAGTAATGATTACAAATTAGAATATCTTGGATTACGTTCAGGTAATTGGATTAAAGTTACTGCCTTGAAGTATGAACAGGATAATTGTGTCAATCAACCAGAAGATTTACTGTTTAAAATTGATGGCTGGGTGCCAGTAAAAGATAAAAATGGTGATTTTCTCTTTCATTTCTTACCCAATCATTGCGATTGCAAGGATTAAATACGTACCCTATAATTCTTTAGTTAATTTTATTTGCTCAGGCAACCCTTCGGTTATATGGTTACATATTACTAATAGAATTCTGATAATATAAGCGTTTGTATCCTGTTGTAATTAGTAAAATTAATAGTATGAAGAACTTATGGTCATATATTTTGCTGTTTGGAATTTTAGCAGCATCCGTTTCCTGTGAGCAAGAGGGCTTAGAGGATTTAAATATCGATGAAGAAACAATTACAGATGTCATCAATGAGGAAGGTTTATCTGATGATTGTTTGGAGCTTGTTTTTCCCTTAGAAGTAAAACTACCGAACGGAAATATTGAAGAGATAGCTGATGGAGCTGCTCTTGAAGAATTATTCAGTGGGTTTGATGATGAGGATGAATTCCCAGAATTTATTTTTCCTTTAGACGTCATCAATGCTGATGGTGAGCAAGTTGCTGTTAACGAAGAAGAATTTTATCTTCTATTAGAAGATTGTGAAGGTGATACCGACGAAGGGGATTGTATCGAAATAGTATTTCCTGTAACGATTGAATTAGCTGATGGCAGTATTCAGGAAGTAGAAGATGCAGAAGCATTAGAAGCGATTTATGCTGATCTGGATGATGACGAGGAGCCTCAATTCCAATTTCCTATTATTGTTGTATTTGATGGTGTGGAATTGACGGTCAGTGCAGAGGAATTAGAAGAATTGGAAGAATCTTGTTATGAATCGGATGAAGGAGATGATTTCTGTTTTGAATTCGTATATCCCGTATCCCTTATTTTACCTGACGGCAGTTCAGTAGAGGTTGATAATGGCGAAGCTTTAGAAGCTATATTTGAAGAATATGAGGATATGGATGAATATCCTGAGTTTGAATTTCCTTTGACTATTGAGGTGGAAGAAGGCGAGGAATTAATAGTAAGTGAAGAAGAATTTGAAGAGTTCATAGAAGCTTGTGAAGGAGAAAAAGATTGGTTTGAGATCTTAGGGGAGGAAGTCTGTTTTGATTTCGTTTATCCTGTATTCTTAACCATGCCGACTGGGGATGTTTTAAGTATTGAGGATGCAGATGCTGTAGAAGAAATCCTGGCGGAATGGTACTCGCAGCATCCTGACGCCAATGGAGAAGCAGTATTGAATTATCCGGTAGACTTGGTGTTTGATGAAATCGATCTTGCCTATACTGCAAATAACGAGGAAGAACTTTGGGAAGCATTTGAATACTGCGAGGAAGATGATGAGCATTGTGATGATATATTTGATTTAGAGGATTGGTGTTTTGAACTGATTCTGCCCGTTTCTTTTGAAATGCCAGATGGATCAGAGCTGCAGGTTGGTCCTGATCAAGAGATTTTATCTGCGATTGAAAATTGGTATGAAGAAAGCGATCAGGAATGGGATGAACTTCCTGGATTGATTTTCCCAGTATCTGTATTGTTTGAAGACGGTTCGGAGCAAGAGCTATCCGATGAGGAATCTTTTGAGGAAGCCATTGAAGATTGCGAATAAACAAAAATGTCCGCTGTTTGGCGGACATTTTTGTTTGCTTGAAAATTATTTATAGTTTAGGATATAAACTATATAATATGCAATCCATCAAGTCTATCCCAAGCCCCAAAGGACACTGGTTCTTTGGTCATATCGCTGATTTTAGCGAAAAGGCACGTCATAAGTTAAACGAATCAAGGATAAATGAGATTGGTGATACTTTTCGGATTCGCTTGGTTCATAAACCATTTATAGTAACCGCTAATCAGGAAATAATCAATCAGGTATTGTCTTTGAGACCCCATGCATTTAGGCGTTTCAATAAGATTGATATGGTTATGTCGGAGTTGGGGGTGGATGGTGTTTTTAATGCAGAGGGTATTGAATGGAAGAGGCATCGGAGAGCAGTTTCCGAATCATTATCATTCAAGAAAATATATGGTTTCTACCCTAGGATTATCGATAAGAGTAATCGGATTATTGAACGTTGGAAAGCACTAGAGGAAGCGGGTGATTCCTTAGATGTCTTATCAGAAATACGATCATACACGCTTGAACTTACCTGTTCCTTGATTTTTGGCTATGAAATGAACCTGATTCATGGGAAGGCCGATGAGCTTCAGGAACATCTTGACCGTATACTCCCCATGGTCAATAAAAGAATTGGTGCGGCATTTCCAAAGTGGAGATATTTCCCATCAGAAGAAGACAAAGCATTTCATGCTTCATTCAAATATTTGGAAACATTGGTCTTGAGTTTTATAAAGGATGCAAGACAACGATTGGAAAATGATCCTGACTTAAGGTCCCGACCTACAAACTTCTTAGAATCATTATTGGTAGAACAGGAAGCAGATCGTTTTAGTGATAAGGAGATTTATGGGAACATATTCACCATGCTTCTTGCAGGTGAAGATACCACTGCTAATTCTTTATCCTGGTGTTTGTACTTTCTGGCTCAACATCCGGATATGGTTCAGCGTATTTCGGAGGAAGTTGATAGCGTATTCAGTGAAGAGCCCATTCAGGCTGATCCTGACAAGATCAATAATTTGAAATTCACCAAAGCTTGTGTGGAAGAGACTACGCGAATGAAATCAGTTGCTCCAATTCTGTATTTTGAAGCACTTGAGGATGTTATTGTTGGTGATTTTAAAATAAATAAAGGAGATAGCTTGATGCTACAAACCGCAATCAATCAGAATCGCGATACTAACTTTTCAGAGGCCTCCTCTTTTATGCCATACCGATGGCTGAAAGGCGAATGTCCGATGGGCTATCAGCACAATCCCGATCAGGTTCGAACTTTTGGGTATGGACCTCGCTTTTGCCCTGGTAAAAATCTCGCATATGCAGAGATGGTTGTGCTATTAGGGAATATCTGTAGAAATTTTGATTTGGAATTAACGGTTCCTGCGAATGAAGTAGAGGAGGTCTTGGCTTTTACCATGCACCCTTCTAACTTGTATATGAAGTTAAAAAACAAGTAGACCTTCTGCCCGAAGTTGATGCCAGCAGCTGGATTGAAGGAATTCCTCGAAATTATTCAATCCGCTCCTTTCGAATGATGCTCTTAAATCAGAAAAGACTAAAAGGTCCTTGTCACTTTGAGGATATAATTCCTCAAAAAGATCATACAACCATTGAGCAGTTGCATTATCTGTCTCGATCTTCAAATCACGATCTTTATTGAAAAAGATCAGGACTGAAGATTCGGGATCATCTCCTTCAATGATTTCAGGTAGACTTCCTATCCAAACGAGTTTTGAACTATCTCTGAGTTTTTTCTTATCTGACTGCTCAATAGCAAAGGCTATATAATCAGGTGCAATAAGTGTCTTTGGAATCTCAAAGTCAAACCAATCGTCTAGTGGATACTCCAGTCCAATGCCATGCATGAAATTGAAAAGCGATTTATTAAGACCTGCTTTAAAAAGCCCATGTTCACAACCAGTCGGATCCTCATGGTAGAGATCGTTGTTCGCAAACACATTCGGCTCAGGATATAGGTTTTTTACCTTGAATGCTTCTGGATTCAAACCAACTGGACTATGGGCGGTCATGGCAAATCTGTGCCAAAACCCAGACTGAACAACGCCTTGCTCAAACAGCTGTCTAACCATTTCCATAGAATTTATGGTTTCCTGTTCTGTCTGCGTTGGAAAACCATACATTAGGTAGGCATGAACCATGATGCCTGACTTAGTAAAATTGGATGCAACCTTGGCAACCTGTGCAACAGTTACCCCTTTTTTGATCAATTTCAACAAGCGGTCAGAGGCAACTTCCAAACCACCAGATACGGCAATACAGCCCGAAGCACTCAGTAGTTTGCAGAGGTCTTCCGTAAAGCTTTTTTCAAATCTTATATTCGTCCACCAGGAAATAGTAATTCCTCTTCTAAGAATTTCAAGCGCAAGATCACGCATGAGTGCTGGTGGAGCAGCTTCATCGACAAAATGAAACCCATTTTCTCCGGTTTGCTCAATAATTTCCTCAATTCGGTCACAAAGGATAGAAGCTGTTGTGGCTTGGTAGTTGGCAATATAGTCTAAGCTTACATCACAAAATGTACATTTTCCCCAGTAACAGCCATGTGCAATGGTCAATTTATTCCATCTGCCGTCAGACCAAAGCCTGTGCATTGGGTTCGCTATTTCAATGACTGAGAGATAGGACTTTAAGGGCAAACCACTATAATCAGGTGTGCCAACATCACTGTGCGAGACATCTCGCTCCAAGGCATTATCAATATATTGGATAGTCCCATTATGGAAACAAAAAGTCCGCTTAAGCATGGAGCGATCTCGTTTACCTTCAATATGCTCAATAAGTAATTTTAAACTCGCCTCACCTTTATCCAAACAAACGAAGTCTACAAATTCAAAAAAACGTTCTTCAGCTAGAGAGCGAAGCTCCGTATTGGCATATCCTCCTCCAAGTACTACCTTTATGTGTGGATGATTTTCTTTGATATATTGACCACATTTTAGCCCTGCAAATAAGTTTCCTGGAAATGGAATGGACATACAAACTATCGTTGGCGCATAGTTATTAATGTAATTTTCAAGTGCCTCTAGCATTAAATCTGTTACCAGGCTATTCTCTTCATTTAATGCCTCATGAATTGGATCAAAGGAAACGGCCGCAAGACTGAGTCGTTCAGCATAGCGGCTAAAACCAAAATGGGGATCAATCGTCTCCTTGATAAGATCTGATATGTCCTCTAGATATAGCGTAGCTAAATGTCTTGCTTTGTCTCGTATCCCTAATGAACCGAAAGCCCAGTCCATATCATCCAATTGTTGAAAACGGGAAGCTTCCGGTAAATAATTTCTGGTACAGATTTGATGTGCAAGCGTTGGATTTTTATCCTGAAGAAATCCAATAACTTCTTCAATCGTTTCCAGATAATAATCCTGTAGGAAAAATATCCTCCGAATATTGTCAGAGAGTTCTCCTTCAAATCCTTCAAGTTCAGTAAATAACTGTTCTAGCCCATATCTAGAAAATAATTTCAGTATTACATCTATCCCTAGATCTGCTTGCTCAGATTGAATATCAACCGTATTAAAATACCCTTTCAAATAGGCTGTTGCTGGATAGGGGGTATTCAGCTGTGTAAACGGTGGCGTAAATAGGAATATTCTGGAATCTGATTGCATGATACAAATGTCGGACTTTTTTCAGATAATTATCTAAAACCTTCGGTTTCTTTCATGCTATGGGTTATTTCTGAAGGCAAAAAAAATAAAGTTTTTATCCAGTACATGAGGTCTAATCTTACACTTTTTTTAAATTGAAGTATTCTAAATCAAATCTCATTTATTTATGCAAGCTATAATGGATCTATTAAGCAGTGATGCTGGAAAACAAATAATCAAAGGAATCAGCCAGGATACTAACCAGGATGAAAATCTTACAGGGGAAGTTCTTTCAATGGCAATGCCTATGTTGATGGGAGCAGTCAAAAAGAATGTATCAAGTCCTGAGGGTGCAGTAAATATACTATCTGCGCTTACCTCTAAACACGACG
>OMKD01000050.1 GCA_900299495.1 Sphingobacteriales bacterium | reverse complement strand
TTTGGATATGCAATTTGCATTCTGATTTCCTGCTGATCTCTTAATGGATTATTGGCAATGAATTCCAATTCTTGTTGATTACTTATAAATAAAACCAAGGCATCCAGAATGTCATCTGCTTTTAACTCGGAGCGTTTATAATCCGCCAATGCTCTTTTGAAAATAACTTCCGATCTATGGTCAAATCTTTTTAGGATGTCCAATCTTTCTAATTGACCTTCTTGGCTTGATTTTTTGTGTTTGAGGTGAGTTTGCTTGTTAAGCATCAGGAAGCATAATTCTGGATGTGCTTCCATGAATCGATCTTTGTAATTGGGCTGCTCAATGAGGAGAAGATCCAGTGCCTTGATTTTAGGACAGATATTCCAGGACTGTATGGAAACAGATTTGTTTGAAGCCTTTATGTTTTTGACTTTAGCTGTTGCATAGTCTTTTGCATAAACTGCTTGTCGCACAGGAACAGAAAATACGGAGTGATGTCGATGTGGTTTTAGTCTTTCTCTAAGATCTTGATCGATATGCCTTTCTGGGGCAAGTCCAATTGGCATATCGATTAGACATCGTTCAATATTTTGCAATGGCAGGGTAGATAGACTTTCAATGACTTTACATTGAAGTTGTTCATTTGCTTCAAATACAATACACCATCCAGCCCTGCATCCGTCAATTCCTGGTTTGGATTTTTTTTTATTTAGAATAAAGTCGGGCTCAACCATAATTTTTGAAATTTGGATTGCTTGTCATATCGACTTGCTTGTAGCTGCACATTGAAGACACGGTCTCGTGGATCATTCCCTACTCCAGAGACATACATCCAGTTACCATAATTACTATGCACATCATAATCCAATAGCATAGATTCAAAGTATGCTGCACCAATTCTCCAGTCTAGTTTTAAGTTTTTGCTGAAATAAGAACCCACATTCTGTCTGCCTCGGTTACTCATCCAACCTGTTTCTTTAAGTTCGATCATATTTGCATTAACGAATGGTTCTCGGGTTCGTCCATCAATCCATTCTTGTACGAACTTCATTTTGTTATGCCATTTGTATTCCCTGTTTAGGATACCTCCCTGTTTAAAAATGGAATTGCCAAATTTGAGGGAAATATATTTGAAGTAATCTCTCCAAATCAGTTCAAATATCAGCCAATAGGTAGATTCGTTTTTTCTGACCTCTTTTTCATAGGCTTTAATTTCCTGATAAATGATTCTAGCTGATAGTGAACCGTTGGCCAGCCAGGGCGAGAATTTAGCACTGTAGTCTTTTCCTAGTAAGCCGTTTCGGGTTTTTTTATAGAAGGTAATTTTATCTGTATCCCAGATGTAATAATCCATTCGATTATTTCCACTGATTTCTCCACCTTTGAACGGAAATGCTGAGGAAGGGTTAGTTTCAAAGGTTTCAAATCCAAGATCTTTGAGCGTAGGAATAGTGTTTTTTACCTCTACTATTCTATCTGAAGATAGGGCATTGGGTATAGGAAGGGGTTGACGAACCTTAGCTTTCTTTTCACATATTTTACGAAAGTTTGAGAAAACCATTGGTGTTTCATCTGCCGTAAAGGGTACCTCTTCTGGATGGAAAAGAAATTGATCATAATACTCAAACCATTTCGCCTGAGGCAATAGGTCTTGGACGATAGCTTTATCTGCTACTTCTTCATTGGTCCACTCTTTTTGGGTATAAATATGATCGATGTCATAGTTATTCTTCAAGTCTGTAAAAAAGGAATGGAGGTCGGTATGTGGAGTAAGCAGGCTTATGTTGAGCTTTTTTAACTGATCTTGGAGATCAATTATCGTTTCCAGAAGAAATTGAGCTCTGAATCGTTCTGTTTTTTTGAAACCAAATTTGGTAGGAGAAAAGAATTTGGGGTCAAAACAGTAGACTGCCAATACTTTATTTGAACCAGAAAGCGCATTGATTAGGGTTTCGTTATCCTCCGTTCTAAGGTTGTTGCGAAACCAGATGATGTTAATTTTGTCCATACTCAAATCAGAATTTGAATCAAGAACAAATCAAGACAGGCAAAGTTGAAAATAAAAACGGAACTGCACAAACAGTTCCGTTTTTACTTATGATTATCGAATCTCTATATTCTTACTCATGTTGCCTTTGTAGGTGTTGAGTATGAGATGATAGGTCCCGGATTTAAAATCACGAGTACTCAATTCATATATGGTGTTTACAGGCAGATCCCAAACTTCTTCGCTAAAGATTTCCTGTCCTTTGGCATCCTTTACAGTAACAGAGTTAATGTTAACATTGAAATTAGCAAAATCTATAAAGCATATATTGCTTTCATCGTCAAAGAAGAAGACCTCTGATTCAGTAGAGGTTGTGAAGTTGCTAATGTTTATATTTTCTTGAATAGATGAGCTTTGTGCAGATGTTTTCAGAGAAAATACAATTGTTACTAGGAGAAATAGGCACTTACTTACATTCATGGTTAAAATGATAGTTAATAATTAAATGGACTCAAACTTGAATTAGTGGAATTAGAGCGCTTTCTTGGGTGTGACACAAATATGGGCTTTTATATTTAAAAACAAAAATAAAAAAGCCTTTTCTGTTTTCAACAGAACAAATTGCAAGTAATTATGAAAAAAACCTTACAAAGGTTAGGGGTTGATTGGTCTGATAGTAGTCACTAAATAGTTAGTTTGACTACTTCTTCAATGGTCTTATACATGGGTTCCTCTAGATTAAGCAGTTCTTCCGCATCTATCCATATTGCACGTTCTATATCTTCTTCTTTCTGAGGAATTAAAGGAGTTTCTATGGATGTCATTTGATACCAATGAGAAGGTTTTAGAACTAATTTACCTGATTTGTTTCTGTAGGTATGATAAGTAGTTGTAATCTTATCTTGAATAGATAATACCTTTATGCCTGTCTCTTCTTCAACTTCACGTACTGCTGCATCCTCGATTGTTTCTCCGGATTCTATTTTACCTTTCGGCAGATCCCAACTACCTCTTCTGAATATGGCAAGTAACCTGCCTGTATCCGATTTGACTACTCCACCAGCTGCTGAAACAATCTTACAAATGCCTATAAAATCGTCCCAAAGCCTTTTAAGGTCATATGTGTAAATATTTACATATGAATAATTTATAGTTGAATTTTCCAATAAATGGATAATTTTAACTAGATTAATACTTTGTCCTGAGTATTCAATTGTTAGAATATTGTCCGAAGGTTGCCCATATACTTCCTTAGACAATATTAGTAGCTGTTCATTAATGTTAATTTTGTACATTTGCTAACTGAGAATTAAAATTAAATAATGGACGTTTCGAAAAAAATAGCAAAACATTTGCTTCAGATCAAGGCAATCAAATTGAATCCTCAGTCGCCTTTCACTTGGGCATCTGGTATTGAATCACCAATCTATTGCGATAACAGATTGGTCCTATCATATCCAGATGTTCGTAAGTTAGTAAAAAAAGAATTATCAATCCTAGCAAAAGAGTTCGGAGAGTTTGATGCCGTATCTGGAGTTGCCACTGCAGGTATTGCACATGGTATGCTATTGGCTGATGAATTAAAAAAACCTTTTTCATATGTTAGGTCCAAGCCTAAAGGTCATGGTCGTCAAAACTTAATTGAAGGTCTAGTAGAACAAGGGCAAAAAGTGATTGTGGTGGAAGATCTGATTTCAACAGGAGGAAGTAGCGTAAAGGCGGTAGAAGCCTTAAGAGATCGTGGTGTTGAGGTTGTTGGCGTATTGGCTATTTTTACTTATGGTTTTGAGAAAGCTGTAAAGACCTTTGCAGATGCAAATTGTTTGTTCAAGACATTATCGAATTATGATGATCTTATCGAAACTGCCGTTGAGTTAAATTATGTTAGTGATTCTGACAGAAATATGCTCAAAAAGTGGAGGCAGCAGTTTGCTTAATTAGAGAGAGAACTACCTTAATAAATTATAAATATTAATTGATGTCAATTATTAATTCTAAATCGGAGGCATTTTTGGAGAACTACCTTAATAATGCTTCACCAACAGGCTTTGAGTGGAAAGGGCAGGAGCTTTGGATAGAATACCTTAAGCCTTATATTGATGAATGGGATGTCGATGATTATGGAACAGCCTATGGCATTATAAATCCTGGTAAAGACTACAGAGTTGTCATCGAAGGACACGCAGATGAGATTTCTTGGTTTGTGCATCATATTTCTTCTGATGGCTTTATTAATGTGATCAGAAATGGGGGTTCGGACCACCTTATTGCACCATCAAAACGCGTTAATATTCATACAGAGAATGGTATTGTAAAAGGTATCTTTGGATGGCCGGCAATACATGTAAGAAAAGGTGAAGACGCAAAACTTACTCCTAAAGTAGAGAACATTTTCATAGATGTAGGTGCCTCTTCTAAGGAAGAAGTTGAAGAAATGGGTATTCATGTAGGTTGCGTGATCACTTATGAAGATGAATTCATGGTATTAAATGATAAGTATTATGTAGGTCGTGCACTTGATAACAGAATGGGAGGATTCTGTGTTGCTGAAGTTGCTCGATTAGTCCATGAAAATAAGGTTGATCTTCCGTTTTCACTATACATCGTAAACTCCGTACAAGAAGAAATAGGTCTTCGTGGTGCTGAAATGATTGCTGAGCGTATCAAGCCAAATGTGGCCATTGTTACGGATGTAACCCATGATACACATACTCCTTTGATCGATAAGAAAAAAATAGGAGATGTGAAGGGTGGTGAGGGACCATCTGTTACTTATGCACCAGCTGTACAAAATAACCTATTAAAGAAGGTGATTGCTACTGCAAAAGCAAATGGTATTCCTTTCCAAAGAGAGGCTGCATCTAGGTCTACAGGTACGGATACAGATGCTTTTGCTTACTCTAATTCAGGAGTTCCTTCTTGTTTGATCTCTTTACCGTTGCGCTATATGCATACAACAGTAGAGATGGCATCTAAAGATGATGTAAATAATGTTATTAATCTTATTTACAACACACTTTTGAATATTGAAGGAGGAGAGGACTTTAGGTCTTTCTATAATCCGGCTAATAAATAAATGAATGCTAAAAAAGGGTAAACAGCTACTGATAGCTTTTTGGGAACTTGTGCTTTATGGAAACTTCTGGATAGCACTCGGAGCCTCTGCTACAACACTTGTTACACTTTTTCTGGCAAAAAATAAATGGGAAGTAGACGCCAGCGTCTGCTTCCTTTTTTTCTCCACTTTATTAGTCTATTCCTTACATCGTATAGTAGGTTTGAATAAGGCTAAAAAGGTAAAGATGACGGATCGCTATCAAACGATTCTTTCCTATCGAAGCCATATTGTTGGCTATGCTATCCTTGGGTTGTTGGGTAGCACCTATTATTTTTTTCAACTCAATCAGCATTCTAAGCTTATTATTTTAGTGTTGGGATTAATATCTCTAACCTATGTATTACCGGTGTTTAGAGGTAAAAGATTAAGAGATTTTGATTTTATAAAAGTATTTTTGGTTGCTATTGTATGGTCTGCAATCTGTATTTTTCTTCCACTGATAAATAATGAGATTTTAATTGATCGAAGTTTTGTTCTATTCTTTCTTGAATACGCTATTTATGTGTTTGCAATAACCTTACCATTTGATATTCGTGATAAGAACCTGGATACGTATGTGGGTGTAAAAACATTGGTGTTGTATTTAGGTTCAGAAGGAAGTAAGCGTATAAGTCAGCTATTATTGATTGTAGCTGCAGTACTTGCTATTTATCTTCACCTACATTGTTTTGATATTCAGGCTTATGGATGGACTCGGGTAAGTCTGTATGTAATATTGATCGTGTATATTCATTTCTTGAATGATGAGATGAACGATTACTTTTATTCTGGGGTATTAGATGGGAGTCTTATCATTGGCCCTGTTTCTTTGATACTTATGAACAATTTCTTAGGATAGATTCGTTATATCTGAAAATAAACTACATGCGATTCCTGTATACATGCTACTTGTTTCTCTTTACACATTCCATTGCATTGGCACAGGTTTCTGCATACTGCGACTTTGATGAGCGTTATCATTCTGATGCTACTTACAGTGAACAGGTTCAGAAAATCCTCGATAATGTTCCTAAGTATAATTTTGAGGAAAGAGCTATCATAGAAATTCCCGTTGTCGTACATATCGTTTATCGCTTGGAGGAGGATAATATTTCTGATGAGCAGGTTTTCGAACAAATAGAGATCCTAAACGAGGCTTTTAACGGGCAAGCATTAACAAATGCACATATTCCCTCGGAATTCTTACAATCTGTTGCTACTGTGAATTTCAAATTTTGTCTTGCAAATACCGATCCTGATGGTAATCTTGT
>OMKD01000049.1 GCA_900299495.1 Sphingobacteriales bacterium | reverse complement strand
TCAAACAGTTAAAAGAACTAAAGAGGAAATCATGAATAAGCACTCTATTTTGGATGTTCGTGCTACTGAAAAACCGAACTATCAGAAGGAGCAAGAACCTAGTTTGGTGGCTGATCCGATTATGCAGTATGTTGATAGGGAGCAACTTGAGAAGATGATTAAAGTGACTGAGCAACGGATGAAGAAAGCAGCTAAAGAATTAGATTTCATTACTGCTGCACAGTATCGTGATGAGATATTTGCACTTAAAAAGCAACTAAAGGATATGGACTAAGTTAAATCCCTCTTGTTCAATTGCTTAATTTTGAATAATTTTGCAGCCTAAATAAATATCGTTCAATGGCAACACCAAGATCTGTAGCGTTTTATACATTAGGATGTAAGCTTAATTTCTCCGAAACTTCCTCTATAGGAAGACTTTTTGAGGATGCTGGCTATGCGGTAAATAAATTTGAGGATGGAGCGGATGTATACGTGATCAATACTTGTTCTGTTACAGACTTCGCAGATCGAAAGTGTCGTAAGACGGTGCGAAAGGCATTAAGAATTTCTCCACATGCTGTAATCGTTGTTATTGGATGTTATGCTCAGTTAAAACCAAAGGAGATTTCAGAAATACCTGGTGTTGATCTGGTGCTTGGGGCTAAGGAAAAATTCAAGGTATTGGATTTTGTAAATGAGTTGAGCAAATCTCCAGGTAAAGGTTTAGTTCATGCGAGTGATGTTAAAGAGGCTAACGAGTTTGTCAACGCCTTCTCGTTTGGGGATAGAACGAGATCGTTTTTAAAGGTTCAGGATGGCTGTAACTATAAGTGCTCATTTTGTACGATTCCTCAAGCCAGAGGAGCTTCTCGTTCAGATACTATTGAAAATGTGCTTGCCAATGCGAGAAAGATTGCAGAGGGAGGTGTTCAGGAAATCGTATTGACGGGTGTTAATCTGGGAGACTTTGGTAATGGAACAGAAGTTATTGAGGGGCTTAAGCCAAAGAAAGAAGCCTTGTTTATTGACTTAATCAAGGAGCTTGACGAGGTAGAAGGAATTGAGCGATATAGGATCTCTTCTATTGAGCCTAACTTGATTGATAATTCTGTGATAGATTTTGTAGCAGGATCAAAGCGATTCCTACCGCATTTCCATATTCCCTTGCAGTCAGGAAATAATAAGCAGTTGAAAGCTATGCGAAGAAGATACAAGCGTGAGTTGTATGCTGATCGAGTAGCCTATATAAAAAGTAAAATGCCACATGCCTGTATTGGAGTGGATGTTATTGTTGGATTCCCGGGAGAGACAGAGGAAGACTTTCTGGAAACCTACAAATTTATCAACGAGCTTGATGTATCCTATCTTCATGTCTTTACCTATTCAGAGCGTGCGAATACTTTAGCTGCAGGAATGGAAGGTGTCGTTTCTGTGGAAGAGCGAAGAAGGAGAAACGAAATGTTGAGTATTCTTTCTGAGAAGAAGCAGCGTCATTTTTATGAGCAGTTTATCGGGGAAAAGCGCAAGGTGCTTGTTGAAAAACATAGAGATTCAAATCTACTTTCCGGATTCACAGATAACTATATAAAGGTGGAATTCCCATTTGACGATACTAAACTGAATAGTATTATGGAGGTTGAATTAAAGGAGATAAGCGATAATGGTAATGTTCTTATCGCCTAAATTTAAAAAACTGCCTTTAAGAAAGGGTTCATGGATGTCTTATTAGTATCTTTGAGAAAAGCCTAAAATATCAGCTATGTATCCAGATTTCTCTTACGTTTTTAATGATCTTTTTGGAACTCCAGTGGATAACTGGACACAGATTTTCAAGACCTTTGGTTTATTCCTTGTTCTTGCGATTCTGTCTGCCTCTTTTATTCTAAGAAGAGAACTTATCAAGCTTGCTGATGAAGGGAAGTTTAAAGCAAAATTAGAAGAGGTCATTGTAGGTGCAAAGCCACAATGGCAAGATCTGATTGCAAATAGTATACTTGGATTTGTTGTTGGATTCAAAGGGGGGCTTGCCTTATTGGATTTTGAAGTTTTTAGAATGGATCCTGCAGCTGCAATCTTAAGTACGCAAGGTAATTTTTTGCTAGGTATTCTTGGTATGGCAGGTTTTGCCGGTCTGAAATATTGGGAGCTAAATAAACAAGCACTTCCAAAACCTCTCGTAGAAAAAAGAGAAATATTTCCACATCATAAGATAGGTGATATTACCGTTTACGCAGCTGTATTTGGTGTTATCGGAGCAAAATTCTTTGCTGTTCTAGAGACTCCTGCAGCTTTTATTGAAAGACCGCTAGAAATGTTACTTTCAGGTGCTGGTCTAGCAATATACGGAGGCCTGATTGGAGGATTTTTTGGAGTTCGATATTACCTTAAAAAGAACGACATACCTTTCCTGCATGTAGCAGACGCAGTTGCACCAGCATTGTTTATTGCCTATGGAGTTGGTCGATTAGGTTGTCATTTTTCTGGTGATGGTGACTGGGGTATTGTGGCTGCGTCCATTCCTGAATGGTGGTTTTTGCCCGATTGGTTATGGTCTTATGATTATCCTAATAATGTTGCCAAATCTGGGGTATTGATGGAAGGTTGTTCAGGTATTTATTGTTCTAAATTAGTACCTCCGGTATACCCTACCCCTTTATACGAATTGGGAATGTCCTTAATTTTAGCATTTACATTGATAAAGATAAAGCCGAAGCTTAAATTGCCTGGGATGTTGTTCGCTATTTATTTGATTATGAATGGTGTTGAACGTTTCTTTATCGAAAAGATACGGGTTAATGAAAAGTATGAATGGCCTTTAGGATTACAACCTACTCAAGCAGAGGTAATAAGTGTTATTTTCGTATTTTTGGGATTGTTGATGATCTACCTATTGAAAAAAGGAAAACTTAAGGTGTAGCAAAAGCTAGAAACTTGGCTTACACGAAATTATAATATAGACTCAAATTGTCTAAAGCGTTTAAGAATGAGTGACCAAATTAAACACGAATGCGGTATCGTAATGATAAGACTTAGAAAACCGCTAAGTTATTATCAGGACAAGTATGGTACAGCACTTTATGGCCTGACGAAGTTGCAATTAATGATGCAAAAAATCAGGAACAGAGGACAGGATGGAGCAGGAATCGCTACAATTAAATTAGATTCTATTCCAGGGAAACGTTACATCAGCCGTAAGCGCAGTAATTCGAGCCAGCCGCTGAAAGAGATTTTCGACCATGCCTTCAATTACTTTAATGCATTGGATGAAGAACAAATCAGAGATTCAGAGTGGTTACAGGCAAATATTCCTTTTACTGGTGAGCTTTTACTCGGTCATCTACGCTATGGTACCCACGGAAAGAACAGCATAGAAAATGTGCATCCTTTCCTAAGACCTACAAATTGGATAAGTAGAAATCTGGTTTTGGCAGGTAACTTCAACCTAACCAATGTAGATGAGTTGTTTCAGGAGTTGGTGAATTTTGGGCAATATCCAAAAGAAATGTCCGATACTGTTACCGTATTGGAAAAGATCGGTCACTTTTTAGACGACGAAGTTCAGCGTCTACATACTTGGTTCAAACCTGATGGCTATACAAACGAGGAGATCAATGAGCTTATTTTTAAGAATCTAGATATACAGCGTTTGTTAAAACGAGCTTCTAAGAAGTTTGATGGGGGATATGCAATGGCAGGACTTATAGGTCATGGAGATGCTTTTGTTATGCGTGATCCACGTGGAATTCGTCCAGCTTTCTTTTATGAAGATGAGGAGATCGTTGTGGTTTGTTCAGAAAGACCTACTATTCAAACAGCTTTGAATATCTCAATAAATGATGTTCATGAGATAAAACCTGGACATGCTCTTATTATAAAAAGAGATGGTTCTTTGTCTATGAAACCATTTGTGGATGATATTCCAGAACCAAAGCAATGTTCATTTGAGCGTATCTATTTCTCTAGAGGTACAGATAGGGATATTTATCTTGAACGTAAGAAATTAGGTAGTAATCTTGTTCCTGATATCCTTAAGGCAGTAGATTATGACTGGGATCATACAGTATTCTCTTTTGTCCCAAATACTGCTGAGTTCAGTTTTTATGGGATGATCAAAGGACTGGAAGATGCCTTGAATAAGGAAAAGCTGAAAAGCTTAAAAGATCTTGGACCTGATGCTAAAAAGAAGGACATAGAACGAATTCTAAACCAAAAGGCTCGTGTTGATAAGATCGTTGTGAAAGATGCGAAGCTAAGAACCTTTATCGCTGATGATAATTCAAGAGGCGATATGGTATCTCATGTATATGATGTTACCTACGGAATTGTTCGTAATAATATAGATTCATTGGTATTGGTAGATGATTCGATAGTGAGAGGTACAACTTTAAAGGATAGTATCATTAGTATTGTCGATCGACTGAAGCCAAAGAAAATTGTTGTCGTTTCTTCAGCGCCTCAGATTAGATTCCCGGATTGTTATGGGATTGATATGAGCAAGATGAAGGAATTCGTGGCTTTCAGAGCATTGGTAGAGCTACTGCATGATAATAATAAAGAGCACCTTTTGGATGAGGTGTACGAAAAATGCAAACAGCAAGATAAGCTACCTAAAGAGGAGATCAAAAACTATGTTAAGAATCTCTATGATGAGTTTAGCTATGAAGAGATTTCTGCAAAGATCGGAGAATTGCTTACACCGGATCATATTAATGCAGAGGTGGAAATTATTTTCCAGACCGTAGAGAACCTTCATGATGCTTGTCCAAATCATACGGGTGATTGGTATTTCTCAGGAAACTATCCAACACCTGGTGGAAACAGAGTAGTAAATAAAGCATTTATGCTTTACATGGAAAATAAGGACGAAAGAGCCTACTAGAAAAAAGCCGACAACAGAAATGTTGTCGGCTTTTTTTATAGACTTTTAAATCGCTCGCCAGCCTCTTCAAGTAAATCATCAGTTTTTGCAAAACAAATCCTAAGTAATTTCTCCTCAGGTGGATTTTCATAAAATACAGAAATAGGAATTGTTGCAACTCCAATATCCTGTATGAGCTGTTTTGCAAATTCAAAATCATTCTTTTGACTGAGCTCACTGTAATTGACTGTAAGGAAATATGTACCCTGACAAGCTGAAGGCTTAAGGGGAGTGTCCTTTAGTTGTTCAAGAAGTAAATCCCTTTTTTGCTGGAAGAAGTTTGGTAATGATCTCCATGTTTCTTCGGCTAGGTATTCAGCAATGGCAAATTGGGCCGGTGTATTTACGGAGAAAACAGTAAACTGATGCAGTTTTTTAAATTCCTCCATAAGAGGCTCTGCTGCTATACAATAGCCCATTTTCCATCCAGTGATATGAAAGGTCTTGCCAAACGAATAGCAAACAAAACTTCTGTTTCTGAGTGTGGGAATATCCAAAGCACTGACATGTTTTTTTCCGTCAAAAACCAGATGCTCATAGACTTCGTCACTTAGAACAATGAAATTGTACTGCTCAGCAAGTTTCCCCAATGTGGTTAAATCTTCTTTAGAATAGGTAGTTCCTAAAGGATTGTGAGGATTGTTAAGAATGAATAGTTTGGTTTTTTTAGAGATTAGTTGCTCTATCGAATCCCAGTCTATGGTGTAATCAGGACCTGAGAGTGCGTATGAAATGGGTATTCCTCCATTAGCCATGATTGCAGGCTTATAGGAGTCGTAGGATGGGTCGATACAGATAACTTCATCTTGTTGTTGGACAATTGCTGAGATAGCCGTATAAATAGCCTGAGTGGCTCCTGCTGTTAGGCATATCTCTTTGTCTTTATGTATATCTATATCACGGTCTGTTTTGATCTTATGTTTTATAGCAGTTCGCAATTCAGCAGTTCCTGCCATTGGAGCATATTGGTTTCTGCCTGCCACCATATGTTTATTAACGAGATTGATCAAAGTGGGATCACAATCAAAATTTGGAAACCCCTGCGATAAATTGATGGCTTTTGCTTCATTTGCAAGCCCAGACATTTCCGAGAATATACTTTTTCCAATATTTGGTAATTTAGAAGAAAAAAAATGTGTTGGCATAAAGGTTTGTAATTAAATGTGTTAAGGCTGTGGTTTTTAGTTTTTTTTCAAGAGCTTAATTAAAATCTAAAAAATAGCTTGTAATTAAAAATTATTCCTTCTATATTTGCTGCCGCTAACGAAGTTTAGTAGTCTTGAAAAAGAGGAGGTGCGGTAGCTCAGTTGGTAGAGCAATGGACTGAAAATCCATGAGTCGGCGGTTCAAGTCCGCCTCGCACCAC
>OMKD01000048.1 GCA_900299495.1 Sphingobacteriales bacterium | reverse complement strand
TTAAAGCGATGCAAATCTAATAACAAAATTGACTTGTGCAAAGATTTACTGCTTGTTTTTTTGCCTAAAGTTTGAATTTTTTTTCTGTTAATTCATAACAGATTGATTTTCAATTTTAGACTATTTTTTGATCCTTAAAAAAAGAAAAACTTCAATGAAGATTGAAGCTTTTTTGCGGTCTGGACGGGACTCGAACCCGCGACCCCCTGCGTGACAGGCAGGTATTCTAACCAACTGAACTACCAGACCGTACTTTTCATTTAAAGCGATGCAAATATATAAATAGAAAGTTTATTTCACAACTTTGTGTAAAGAAATTAAAAAAAATTTTGTGATTAGGTATTCTAAAACACATGCTTTTGTAGTTTTGCAAAACCTTTTAAAAAAGTGATACAAAATCTATTACAAAATTTATCATTATGGTATTTCTTGAATTCGAAAAACCTTTGGAGACTCTATACGAGCAATTGGATAAGATCAAAGAGATTGGACAGGGTGGAGATATTGACGTAGATAAGATGGTTCTTGAGATCCAGGAAAAGATCGACTTAAAGAAGAAAGAAATCTATGGCAACCTTACAGGATGGCAGAAAGTACAACTTTCCCGTCACCCAGAGCGTCCATATACATTATATTATATCAATCAGATTTGTAAGGAATTTATCGAGCTACATGGCGATCGTTATTGTAAAGATGACAAAGCTATCGTTGGTGGTATCGGTGAGATTGATGGCCGTGCTGTCGTGATCCTTGGACACCAGAAAGGTGTGAATACTAAAATGCGTCAGTATCGTAATTTTGGTATGGCAAATCCTGAAGGATACAGAAAAGCACTACGCCTGATGAAGATGGCAGAGCGTTTCAATATGCCTGTAGTAACACTTATCGATACTCCGGGAGCATTCCCTGGTATAGAGGCTGAAGAACGTGGTCAAGCTGAAGCGATTGCAAGAAACCTATTGGAAATGGCACAACTTACAGTGCCTGTGGTTTGTATTGTGATTGGTGAAGGTGCATCTGGTGGTGCAATAGGTATAGGTCTTGGTGACCGTGTATACATGATGGAAAATACCTGGTACTCTGTTATTTCACCAGAATCTTGTTCATCTATCCTTTGGAGATCTTGGGATTACAAAGAACAAGCTGCTGAACAATTAAAGTTGACCGCTGACCATATGCATAATTTCGGTATCGTTGATGGTATTATCAAAGAGCCTGTAGGTGGTGCACATTCAAACCCTGAAGAGGCAGCGAAATTGGTTAAACGTCATATCAAAAAAGCGCTTACCGAGCTGGATGCATTAGATACAGATACATTGATTAATCAGCGTATTGAAAAATATGCTTCTATAGGACATTACGATACAATTGGATAGGTTCGTTCAAAAAATCAGGAATGACATTTTTAGTAAATTGGAGATCTGCTCTAGGGCGATCTATGCTTTTGCGAAAGCTTCAAAAAAACTCAGTTAACAGACAAACCCTTGCATTAGATTCTATTAAAAATATAGGTCTGGTTGGTTCGGGTACAGATGCTGAGTATGCACAATGGACTAAAATGACAAAGAAGGTTTTTGGCAATGAGATGAATGTCAAATGGCTTTGGCAGTCTTCGGAAAAAGAGACTGCCCTAGAATCTGACGATAATCTAATCGTATTAGATAAAAAGGGGTATTCCTTCTTTTTTCAACCTAAACCGGATATACTGAAGGCCTTCAATGATCAAAAAAATGAATTAATCTTGTGCTTCGATAAGGAACCTTCACAGGTTTTGATTAACTTCTTAGCACTTTCCAATGCTAAATATAGGGTTGGATATATGGGACCGCATGATTATAGCTTTGAACTCATGCTAGATATGAGTGATAAACAAACCATAGCACACTTCATAAGTGAAGCCCATAAGTATATTAAATTAATGAATCCTTCATAGAATATGTTTCAGTCAAGAGGCTGTGGTGTAGCCATAATCACTCCATTTACAAATAACGAAGTTGATTTTAAATCACTGACTTCTCTAGTCAATCATGTTATTGTTGGTGGGGTAGATTTCATTGTTGTCCTTGGTACAACGGGTGAAGCAGCGCTTTTGAATGCCTATGAATCTGAAAAGGTTCTCAATCATGTGCTTACCGTTGTAGATGGTAGAGTGCCAATCGTAGTAGGGAACCTAGGAGGAAATAATACAAATGCACTTATTCAGCGCATAGAACAAATGGATTTATCTGCATTCGATGCTATAATGAGTAGTTCTCCATCTTATGTGAAACCTACACAAGAAGGTATTTATCGCCATTACATGAAAATGGCAGATGTATCTCCTTTGCCTGTTATCATTTACAATGTTCCTGGTCGAACAGCTTCAAATATTGAGGTTGATACGATTGTGCGCCTTGCGGATAACCATCCACGATTTATGGCTATCAAAGAAGCATCGGGAGATGTGAACTTTGGGCTGAAATTGCTAAAGGAGAAACCAGATCACTTGGAGGTTCTTTCAGGAGATGATCCAACAACCATGTCCCTTTGTATGATGGGTGCTTCGGGAGGTATCTCTGTTATTGCAAATGCATTCCCATATGCTTTCTCAGAAATGATAAAGGCTGCTCGTTCAAATAAATATGCTATTGCTAAATCTTTGAATGAACAAATGATGGATATCCACCCTTTACTATATCGTGAAGGCAATCCAGCGGGTATCAAATCCTTACTTTATCAAATGGGCTTAAGCTCTAAAGAAACGAGATTACCATTAATTGAAGCATCCACTGAACTAGATCAGGTTCTTTTAGAAACAGTCCAACACTCTGGTATCCTTGAGGTTAGTCCTGGGGTAAAGGAGCTTTAACTCCCTTTATTCGCTCATAAAAGTCTATGAACATCTGACCGTCTATGTCCGGACGTTCCATTTCATCCTGACTGGCTTTTAACTCACCATTCTCCTCCCTGAGGTAGAAGTAGAAGATAAATTTATCCTCTGAACTGGCATCGCCGTCAAAGGTACCGTAACGCATATCATTGTATTGAATGATACCTTTTTTGTTTATGAATAGCGCGTAATAATCATCAGAAAACCAAGTCAATGTTTGAATGTCTGGATCATTTTCATGTCCAGCGATCAAATGATGGTTCTTTTCTACCCTTGAAAGCGGAGAGAAGATTTCCTCATCATCATTTAAAGAATATTGCCCCAGGTAGTAAGCACTATCTGTTTCAGCAACTCCAGACCAAAGGAAATTGTTAAGAATTGTAGGTGTTACCCTATATCTCAGGTATTCTATATTTTCTTTTTCTAAGCTGGCTTCAAATACCTTATCCACATGTAATTTGTTGAATATCGTCCAGGTCATATACAAGGAGGATAGACCTATTCCTGTCCAATTTAGGATACTTCTAACCTTGATATTATTACGGAAAAATGCCGCCACAATCAAGGGGATCATGAAAGGAACTGTATATGCAGGATCAGCTACAGCTATGTTATCCCATGCTACTCTTGCATTAGAAAATGGCTGAAATATTTGGGTTCCATAAGAGGTACAACAATCTAATAAGGGGTGGGTAATTATCGCAACAAAGAATAAAAGATACCACTGTTTCCAGGACATTTCAACCTGTTTAAGGTCTCTTTTCCAATAATTTCTGCTAAGAGCGAATACAATGAGACCTAATGCGATAAGATATACGACCGATAAACCTGATACGCCATTACTACTTGTAGAGAAGATAACTGGAAGTGCCGTAAGGGCAATCCAAAAAAGCGTAATTCCAACTCTCCAACCTTTTTGTTGATACAGACCACTGTCGTAAAGTCGCTTAGTTAGATAGCCAAAAAGGGCAGGTGCCACAAATGCAAATAAGAGTGAGTGGCTTATTCCTCTATGAAATGCTAATGCGGTCATCTCATCGGCTACGAATTCGGATAGAACATCCAGGTCCGGAATGGTTCCTGCGATACCTCCCCAGATCATAGCTCTGTTTCCAATCTTTTTCCCTGCAACAACCTCTCCGCATGCTGCTCCTAATACGATCTGTGTCAATGAATCCATCCGTTCCAATCAATTTGTCTCAAAGATAGACAAAAGAAAAACAGCTTGGTTTTACGCCAAGCTGTTTTTCTTTGAAACTATCTCATTTTAACTCCAAAAGTCATGGAAATGATGAGGTTATTACCATCGAGATCCACGCTTTGTGGGAAATCACTTAGTACTTGGTAAGGACTGTACCCTTCACTGAAGGTGCTATACTGAGCCCCCACATTCATAAATACGGCATTAGAGAAAAATCCAAAGCCTCCATTGAAATGGGTAACACCAATTTTATCCCGTCCAAAAGGTGAGCCCTGGCGACCGGCACCATAGCGAATCATAAAATTATCGATTCGGAATTCACCACCTACATTAAAATTCCAAGCACTAGCAAAGTCTGAGGCAATGGTATTGTTTAGTTCTTGTTCGTAAATAATATCTGCCTCACTGATAGTATTGGTAAATCGAAAACGTGAACTTCTATAATCCACATACTCCGCAGTCGCACTAATGAAACCAATTTTCTTGATTAAAAGCGCACCACCAAAGTTTGCTCTCCATGGAGTTCTTACTTTATAATTGAAGAATCCTTCTGGTGAAAAGGCCTGATCATTGAAGAAATCACCGTTATAGGTATAGCTGTAATCCAGCACCGTGGTATAGGTTTCATCCAAATTGATTGAACTAGGCGTTTGGATAGACCCTCCCAGTCTGAAATTGAAATTTGGACGATAGATGAAACCAAGTTTTACATTTACACCGCTCCCACTTATATCCAGCCTTTCTTCATAAGCTAAACGATCGAAGATGGCATTCGTATTGGTTTCTTCATCAGTTTCATTATAGATCTTTGTTTCTGAGTAATTGACGGATGGGAAATTCAATGCTCCACCTATGTATAATTTATCCTCATAATTCCCAGCCATGTTTATAGTGAGCTCATTCATCGAACCACTGGTACGAACCAATTGACTTTTAGAAACAGGCTCTCCATCATAGAAATCATTGAAATAGAATGTTTCATCATCACTACTTGGATAGATTGCGCCAACTTCATAGGCCAGTCCGTCTTCAAATCCATTTAGTTCTCCTGAGAAAAGACCATCAGCCTGGTTTACCCATCGATCGGTTATACTACCTGGAGAAATTCCATCATAGTAGAATTCGCGATTATAGTTTGCAATTCGATTATATCCTACACCAAATGCAATACCTCTCCAGCGATATTTTTCTCGGTCATAATTTGCTGCCACAAAGTGAATATGGTTAAGCGAAAATGGAGCTGTATTGCTTTCAAAAGTAGCTTCTTCATTGGTGTTTAGTAGCACTGCTCGAGTACTAACCGGTGTTGTACCCATTCCAAAAGAGAATTCTGAGAACTTGTAAAATCCTAAACTGGCGGGGTTTTGAGCCGCTGCTGTAAAATCTGTTCCCAATACGCTCATGCTGTTTCCAGTAGCCAAAGAGCGTGCCGAAGCGTTATAGGAGTATTGGCTGTAGTTTAATATATCTGTTGCTAGTTGTGCATAGAAGTCACTGCTCATACTTAAAATGATCAGGACTAAAAAACTAATCTTTTTCATAAAGTAATAGTTTAAAAAAAAAGTAGTT
>OMKD01000047.1 GCA_900299495.1 Sphingobacteriales bacterium | reverse complement strand
TGAAAGAGGCAATCAGGATGAGTTCGGTTTGGAGTGTATTAAATTAGATGGAGATTATGGAGGTACTAAATGCAGGATATCTAAGGAATCTGGTCGATTTGCAGTTGATTTAACTTTTGAAGACCATGCTGTGATCTATGTTAGCTAGTATGGGGCAAGAGCTTATTGTGATTGGTTGAGCGAAAAATTAGGAAAGGAGGTACGTCTGCCTACTGAGGCCGAATGGGAGTATGCTGCAAGAGGCGGAAGGTAGAGCTGGGGTTACACCTATAGTGGATCAAACACAATAGGAGAAGTAGCTTGGTATGGTGATTTTTTAAATGATAGAGTTCATAAAGTAGGGGGTAAGTACCCGAATGAACTAGGGCTTTACGATATGTCCGGTAATGTGTTGGAATGGTGTTCAGACTGGTATGGTGAGGATTATTATTCCTCAAGTTCGTCTCGTAATCCGAAGGGACCTTCTTCTGGGAATTCTAAGGTGCAACGGGGTGGTTCGTGGAGAAGTGGTGCATCTTTTTGCCGTGTTACTAATCGCGACTTCATGATTCCCGGATTCCATGACGGAGATTACGGCTTCCGTGTTGCTCTTCCCCAGTAAAACCCGTAAAAAAGCCGCAGGATACAGCGGCAGGGGAAATGCGTAGTAAGTCCAAAAGACTTGCAAGAAGGCCCTGTAGGCTTGTGGGGAAAATGCTTTGCACTTGAGACTATTAATGTATCTAACTTATATAAGCGATATTGGTTCCCAGCGCTATTACTGGATAAAGCAAATCAATTGGTTTTAGAGTATCAGTTTTGATATTTAAGCTCCTTTAATCATTGATTGTTAAAACCTAAGCAGTTCAGTTTTTTATACCCTAACATAAATTTAACTTACCTTTATTTGGATTTAATCCAAATAAGTATACCTTTGCGCTTATACGCAGGAACAAAAGTTTTGAAGTTCCGATTTTTGAACCAAATCCAACAGGTAAAATGGGTAAATGTTGCAAAAAGAAGTGTTGTAAGAAGTACAAGAAAAAAGGAAAAAAGAACTGTAAGTCTTGTCCTAAAATCTGCGGTGCTTGTTGTTAAACCGCACAATTTCTTAAGCATCCCTATCCGATTTGTACAGACACTACTGTATAAATACCATACTCACCATATTGTAATATATGGATTTTTTAAAAGCTAAATTCTTCGGTTTAGCATTCTACTCTTTCATTTTCATTATATTCGATTAATCGAAAATTATAAGGCGTTGATTTTACGCCCTACCAATTAGTATTATCGAAAATCTGAAATATGAAACATCCTGCTTTGATGGCCCTATTGGTCCTTTTCTCCTGTGCTTGGAGTTCCACTTCCGTAACCGCACAAAACAATGTACTTGAACAACTTGAAGAAATAGCAATCATAGACGAAAAGGTCATGATGCCCATGCGTGATGGTATTCGCCTGGCAACAGATATCTATCGTCCAAAAACCGATGAGCCTGTTCCAGTAATCTTTTCCCGCACACCCTATAACTTCAACTCCTGGGGTGATGGCGAGCGCAGAACACGTACTGCTCAGCGAGCACTTGCTGCTGTAAAACGAGGTTATGCTTATGTGGTGCAAAATGAAAGAGGGCGCTACTATTCAGAAGGAAAGTGGGATATTCTTGGTGTGCCACTGACAGATGGTTATGATGCCTTTTCCTGGATGAAAGATCAGGATTGGTGTAATGGTAAGATAGGAACCTTGGGCTGTTCTTCTACGGCAGAGTGGCAGATGGCCGTAGCCGCTTTGGATCATCCATCACATGCAGCTATGGTACCTCAGGGCTACGGAGCTGGAGTAGGTCGCGTAGGTGATATCAATGAGCAAGGGAATTGGTACCGAGGTGGTGCAGAGCAGATGTTGTTTTTCTCTTGGTTATATGGCGTGGAGCATGATAAGTTTAAGCCTCGTATACCAGAAGGTGCTACTCAGGAGGATCTGATTCGTATTTCTCGTTTCTATGATTTAGCGCCGGAGAATCCAAAAGTGGATATGTCTGAAGCACTTCAGCATCTACCTTTAACTGATATCCTGCAAAACATAGGTGGTAAACGTGAGATCTTTGATAAGATGATCGTGCGTAAGCCTGAAGATCCAGCTTGGTATGAAGGTGGATTATACCATGATAATATGGACTTTGGTGTACCAAGCTTCTGGTTTGCCTCCTGGTATGATGTATCTATTACGCCAAATATTGCGCTGTTCAATCATGTACGTGCCAATGCATCGGATGCCGAGATTCGTGATAATCAGTATATGGTGATTGCCCCAACCCTGCATTGTCGTTTTACGCGTGCTACGGAAAATACGATTGTTGGTGAGCGCAGTGTGGGTGATGCTCGTCTGAATTATGATGAGCAAATCTATGCTTGGTTTGACCTGTGGCTTAAAGGAGCAGAGAATGACTTTAAAGAAACAACACCTCGTGTGCAGTATTACACCATGGGTTCTAATAAATGGCAGGCATCAGAGACCTGGCCACCGGAAAATACAGAGCTGGTAAGTTACTACCTGAACAGTGGAGGATCAGCCAATAGCTTGTATGGCGATGGGACGCTTTCCACAACTAAACCTAAGAAAGACAACCCAGATAGCTTCACCTATGATCCAATGAATCCAGTGCCTTCTTATGGGGGTAATGTATGTTGTACAGGAAATGCTATTCAAGGTGGATCTTTTGATCAGCAGCATATGGAAACACGCAACGATATTTTGGTGTATACCACCGATGTTTTAGAAGAAGGTGTAGAGGTTTCAGGATTTATTGAGTCTACATTATATGTTTCTTCTGATGCTAAGGATACGGATTTTACAATCAAGTTGATCGATGTATACCCGGATGGATCTGCTTATAACCTGGATGAGACTATTCAGCGTGTGCGTTATCGTGAAGGGTATGATAAGGAAGTGTTTATGGAGGATGGTGAAGTCTATAAGGTGGACTTGACGCCTATGGCGACCTCAAATTATTTCAAAAAAGGGCACCGCATTCGTATAGAGATTTCAAGTTCTAACTTCCCGCGTTTTGCCCGTAATCTAAATACAGGAGGCAACAACTTCGATGAATCTGAAGGTGTAGTTGCTCGTAATAAGGTGCATCATTCATCTGCTTATCCATCGGAGATCAGACTGCCTATTACAAGGAATTAATTTGTTGCTGTAAACTACATGCTGTTTGATTAGTCTAAAACAGACAGTATGTAGTTTTTCCCTTTACTCATTAGAAAATATCCCAATCATGGAACAGGATACCCTCCTTGAAAAGCCAGCTGCAACTAAAAGCTGGATTCAGAAACTCAAAGAAGAGAGTTGGAATGCCGAGTTATTAGTGACCACCATTTCAATCTTTGGTGCCTTACAATTATTTGATTTAGTGGCCTGGTTGGCCAACTTCTTTATCAATAATCTGGATGCTTCTCAATACCTGGTGGCCTATGGAATTGTGTTCTTCAGTTTACTCGCCGTGAGCATTATGATTTCTATGTTCGTCATTCATTTCTTTTTGCGGGCATATTGGATTGGATTATTGGGTTTGAATTCTGTTTTCCCGGATTACAGTATTGAGAACAGTGCCTATTCTCCACTGTACACCAAAAAGCTTTTGGCTATGCTGCCTAAGTTGAAGGATTCGATCAACAAGGTGGATGAGCTATGTAGTGTCATTTTTTCAGTAGCATTTACCCTGCTTTTACTGTATTTGTATCTGGGAATTTTCAACAGCATGTATCTGCTGATTTTCAATCTACTGGTAGATTATGTGCCCTCCTATATCTTATTGATTCCTTTGTATGTCCTTGGCTTTTTGATGATTGCACAGACTGTAATGGTTATCGTTGGTAGCAAGGGAAAACGCAGAGAAGATGATGCTTATCAAACCTTTTCGGTAAAACTGGTTCGCTTTGTATCTATTCTTATTTATGGACCACTTTATAAAGTGATCACACAAGTGATGATGATTTTCGGATCGAATTACAAGAAAAAGAAAAACCTGGTTTATCTGATCATTTTATTCATCGTGTCGGGTATGTTCCTTTCTGTTTTCAAGATGTTTGATACCAATATTCCTTACTTGATCAATCAGAAAACTGTTTTTGATGTCACCAAATCGCGTCCGGCTTTTTATCATTCCGAACAGGTTGAACTTGATCTATTACTGCATCCGCAGATTGAGTCTGATGTGGTTCATTCAAATGTTGTTCGCTTATTCATTCCGATATACCGACATGAGCGTAAACTCAGTGAAGCAGTCTGTGGAGAGATGCCATCGGCAGGATATGAGAACCGAGAGCAAAGAGTAGCGGTATTACTGGATTGCTATCATCAATACCATTTTGTATCCCTAAACAGTGGTATACCTTTGGAATTGGATTATTTGGGCTATTATCATCCTACAACTGATCAGTTTGGGATCATCACCTATGTTCCGCTGGATAATTTAGAATCGGGTATGCAAAAGCTTCAGGTGCGCAAGTACTATGGAGATGATGAAGAGGCCAAAGAATGGACGGTGCCGTTTTATTATTTGCCGAATTAATAAAGGGTATTGATCCTTGGTAAAGACTTGTTTCGTTTTACTAGGGATCAATAAACTATTTAAGATTTCATTTATGATTTAGGAAGTCAAATTGTGATACCTATGTATTACTTTTGTCCCTCATTCAAATTAAGCACAAAATGAAGTCTTTAAGAAATTTTCTAAAAGAGGCCCTACCCGTTGTATTTGGTGTCCTTCTTGCTCTATTCCTAAACAATTGGAAAGAGGACATGGATTCCAAGCGTTATGTTGAGGAGTACTATGCGCATATCAGTGAAGAATGTACCAGCAACATTGAAAAGCTTGAATCTGAAATAGAAGGACATGATAAATTATTGACTGTGCTGAACGAGCACATAGAATCGGATATATCTTTTGATGAAATTTTGGAGGAAGCTGGTGGATTTCATTTGGTTCTTCTACAAAACACCTCCTGGAAGTACTTTCAAAGTAGCAATTTTGGAAAGGTGGATTTTGAGGTCACATCTGCGCTCTCAGCGATGGAACGTATGGAGTTTTATTATGATGAGACTGCAAATCGATTCATTGATTTATTGATGGAAGTTGGTCAATCCAATAAAGCGGAAGATAAAAAGGACTTAATTCTTTACTTTACTGAACTAATAGAAAAAGAACAAACCCTAGTGGCTATTTTTAAGGAGTATAATGCGTGGTTTGATGCACATGCTAAGCGCTAACTCTTTTTATCTGTTCGATGATTTTATCAGGCTATTTGGATAAAAGTTAATAACTTATGATGGTGTTTAGCCAGCTTAATAATGACTTAATATGAATAGAAGAATTGGTATTCTGTTTGTTTTGATTTTTATCAACTGCTTGTTTGAATCTTGCGGTGGTGGTTCATCTCCAAGATGCTTCGATTTGACGTTTAGTGCTGTTGATAATTACAGTATTTCAACCTTCCAAAGATTGGAAGAAGGTGATACTACAGAGGTAGCTGCTTACACAATTTTATTGGAAGGAATGAATACTGAATCTATGTGCAGAAGGTCAATCTCCACCGGCGCATCACTTATGGCAGAGTCACCTGTTCATATTCTTCCAAATAATATCATAAATCTATCCATAAAAAGTGCAGCACCGATAAATGCGAATCTACTGGCAGGGGCTGAGTTGAGAGATTTTTTTGACTTGGTTTTCATTAATGAGGAATGTAATCCTGGTCAAGCTCCTGATTTAAGCTGCATTGAAAATCTATCAGACGGTTGGCCCGATGATGATCTTATTACAGTGGTCAATGAGACAGCCACCTATGGTGGTTTATTTGATGAAGACTATCCTCCAACTATTCTGTATGGACTTGATTTGACTTTAGATAGTGTATTTAACGACTTTAACCATGTCTTTACTATACAATTTGAATTTAAAGATGGTCAGATTCTTGAGTTTGATACGCCAGAAATCTTCCTAAAATAAAAAAAGGCAATGATCATCATCATTGCCTTTTTTTTGTTTATGCCAGTTGTTTTTTAGGATATAGTTTTGAAAAGATCCAACCCGTAATCATTGCGATCAGGAAGGAAGGTCCTAGCACATCCAGTTTTTCAAAATAAGGCCCTATACCTTCCATATTGGCTACCACAAACTTAAAGAAAGGCACACATAGGAATCCTGTAATCATCGATGCAATAGCGCCCGCTTCTGTATATCCTTTCCAGAACAGGGTAAGAATTATGACCGGACAGAAGGATGCGGCGATCCCTGACCAGCCGAAGATAACCATCCAGAAGACGGTTCGATCTGGTGTGCTCACGGCTATGAGTAGCGCAATGGCTAAGGCCAATATCGCCATGATCAAGGTAACCACTCTGGACATACGTGCCAGTTGCTCATCCGGAATCTGAGGATTGAATATCTTTTGATAGAAATCTCGGGTTATAGCACTGGAAGCAATAACTAATAAAGAGTCAATAGTGGACATTATTGCAGATAATACGACTGCGACATAAATGGCTACCAGAAGATAAGGCAGGAAGTTTTCGGTCATGATAGAGAGCACATTCTCTCCGGCATTACCAAGGATTGCCTCAGGATCCTGACCATTTTCGGTAAATAGTATCCTTGCAAGAACACCTATGGTAACTGCTGCTGCATCAGTAAGCAAAGTAAATATGATTGCTACCCATTTTCCTTTGTCTATTTCCACCTCATTTTTGATGGACATGAATCGCACATATACCTGAGGAGACCCTAGGAATCCAAGTCCTATAAAGGCAAAGCCTAACATGGTGGCGACATTCATCCAGGGATCTGAACTGGTTCCCCAAAGATTGGTTAGGCCTGGATCAATTTGATTTAAACTTTCTACAATACCTATGCTACCATCCATAGAGAAAAAGACTACTATTGGAAGCAAAACTAAGCCAAAGAACATCAGTAATCCCTGGAATAGGTCAGACCATACTGCCGCTACAAAACCTCCGATGAATATATAAGTAAGAACTATAAAGAAGCCAATGATAGCTCCGGTGTAATAGTTGATCCCAGCCATAGACTCAAAAGCCTTTCCGGTAACATCGATTTGTGAACTTACATAGATGATTACAAAGACAGATAATATTGTCGATGCTAATATCCTCAATGTTTTTTTCTTGGATTTGAAGTGACTTTCCAGATAGTCCGGAATAGTGATAGCATTATATTCGTCTGATTTTCGTTTGAATCTCTTTGCCATGTACCACCAGGAGATAGCAACTCCCACAACCTCTCCAACGACAACCCAATAGGTGGATAGGCCTGAAATGGCACCCATTCCGGTAAGTCCAATCAGTAACCAACCGGATTCACCCGTTGCTCTTGCAGAAAAAGCTACAGCCCAGAAGCCCATATTTTTTCCGCCTACGTAAAAATCGCTCATACTTTTAACCCGCTTGGAAGCAAAGTAGCCAATCAGGAAAAGAATAAGTACATAGAGCCCTAGAGCAATTAATTTTGAGATGTCCATTTTGTAGTTAGTTAGATGTTAGTAATATTATTGCTCGTTTTATTAGGTTGTAATATGAGCTTGAAACAATTCTGCATGGTCTTCTACGAATTGTTCTAAAATTTTGAAGAAATCCAATATGTCAGATGGGTGATTTTGTGCATTGATAGTTACCAATCGAATGAATTCAGTTCCATTAAAGGAGCCATATCCTACCATGAGTTCAGAATGTTCATGCAATAAGGTGCAGATATCTTTCGCTGGAATACCTTTATAGTTAAAGCAAATACCTATTGACTCGTCATAGCTATACAGGGTGTAGTCTTTATTCTTTCTGATATAATCCCTTGCAACGTCTGCAAGTTCAAATTGCACATCTACTATGCGTTCTAAACCTGAGGTTCCGACACTTTTCCATAGTGTCCAAAATTTTAATGCATCATTTCTTCGTCCACATTGTAGAGAAGTTTTACCCGGATTGAATTCATCTTGATCCGTTTGATATAAATAGCTTGCATCATTAGAGAAAGAATCATACAAATGAGCTTTGTCCTTTACCAGGATCAAGGAACAGGAGAGCGGAGTTCCAAGCATTTTGTGTGCATTAAAACTAAATGAGTCAACCTCCTCAATACCATCTATTAGATGTTTGTATTTTTTACTGAACAAAACAGATCCGCAGTAGGCTCCATCAACATGCAACCAAATCTTATGTTTTTTGCAGATAGTACTGATTGGTCTAATCGGGTCAAAAGCTCCTAACACAGTCGTTCCTGCAGTAAGGTTTACCAAGGCAGGTATAAACCCACTGGCTATATCTTTCTCTATGAGTTCTTCCAGATCTGCTGCTAATATTCTGCCCTCTTCATCCGTCGAAACATAGCGCACATTTTCTCTTCCTATTCCACAAAATGCTGCATTTTTAGGTATGCTGTAGTGTGACTCAGCAGAGGTATAAACAACCATTTTATCTTGCATCCCTTCTTTTCTAACTGATTTGTTAGTCTGGTCGCGTGCCATCAGCATAGACATGAAATTGGTCATAGAACCTCCGGGCGCAAATGTACCATCTGAATTCTTACCCCAACCAATCAAATCACAAACCTTTCTGGTAAGCACTTTTTCAACTCCAATTTGAGCACCAGCAGCCTTGTAGGTATACATACTGTTGTTTAATACTACGGCTAATAATTCTCCAAGAATTGCGTGTTCGTTTCGACCTCCGAACAATTGGTTGAAGAAACCTTTTGTTGCTGTTCGAGGTGTTGCAAGAACAAGAGATTTAAGTATGGTCTCAAATTCTGATTCCCCCAAAGCCTCTTCTTTTAGATCAAGATTCAGTGTTTGGTAAAGATCTTTTGAGGGAATATGTCTGGCCACAGGTTCCTTGGCTTCTTCCTGCATTAATTCTGAGCTGATTTTTTGGAATATCTGAAGGGCATTTTTCATATCAAAGTAACTATTAAAAAAATCTAAAAAAGATTAATGTTTAAGATGAAATTAATAAAATATCGAATACTTTAAGTTGAGTTAGTGAATTTTACTGCATTTTTATTATATTTAAGAAAATTTTACTTTTAAAGTAGATTTTATTCACACAAAATTCAAAAATGATAAATAAATTAGATTCCCTAAGTGCCTTGACAAATTTGTTGGATAAAACACCTGTGAAGGATTATGCTGGGATTCTAAAGGATTTTAAATTTGAGATAGGTGTTTTGGAGCCTTTTATGACTTGGGAATTAGGAAAATATACAAGGAATTGTCTTGCTTATAGTGATAAATATGAACTGATTTTGCTTTGTTGGGACGTGAATGCTGAAACTCCGGTTCATG
>OMKD01000046.1 GCA_900299495.1 Sphingobacteriales bacterium | reverse complement strand
CCAAAAATAAAAAAAGAGATGGAACTCATCTCTTTTTTGTATTCAAATAGGTTGTTTTTGGGTACATTTCCTTTCAATAATCCTGAAAGTAAATATGTTTAAGATTTTAGGTATTTCAAAAGTGGTAATTGTGTTTATTTATTTGTTATTCTCAAATATCAATAAATTATAATATCAAAGAATATAATATTCTGTTTTTGGTAATATTTCTCCGTTTTTTGTAAAAAAAAGAGAGACAATTGTCTCTCTTACCTCTGAAAAAAAATTTCTTTTTCTTTAGATGTTCATGAAAATTCAATACAAGTATTGTTTTTGTTTTGTTCACGTTTTGTTTATCTAAGTGTGCTGTTCTATAGTTACAAGTACATTGCGAACTTTGTCATAGTTGTTTTAAAAGAGTGTTAACTTGGTTTATGGGAATTAACTTAGGTGTGTGTTGCTTACTTTAAAATCATTATAAAATTGCGCCAAATTCATTTTCAAACGACTATAAATTCGGTTTTTGACGCAAAAACAAGGTTTTTCAACCTAAATCAATCCTTAATTATTGTTTAATAAACCTACTAAAACCTGTTAAACCACTTTTGGCAGACACTTCAATTATATAAATACCCGAACTTAAGGATTTACAATTGATAGTTGTATTAGTGGACATTAACAATAATTTACCGGAAAGGTCATAAATACCAACCTTTTCAATTTGTTCTTTAGTATCAACATAAACATTTATGGTTTCCGTTGCCGGATTTGGATAAACAGAAGTTTCTAGAGTATTCATAGACAAGGCATCCGCACTACTGATTATAAAATTGGCATCCCAATCAGAGGACAACAATGACAAGCCTCCCCTGTGATTACCTGCTATCAATTCCAATTTTCCATTTCCATTTATATCTGCAAAAGTTGGCATAATGTTCCTACCTGAAGGAGTAAGATCTAAGGCATCTAATTGTGTGTAATCCGAATTAGCCTCTATGTCCGTATACCTTAGAATTTCACCACTCTCGGATCCTACAACTAGTTCATAAGCACCATTGATCTCAAAAAAGAATGGAGCACTATTTCCTTGTATGGAATTCGTATTATCTGTTGCATCCACCCCCCCAAGGTTTTTATCATTATTATCGCTGTTTAAATCTGGATCGAATTCAGCATTATTTGCAGTTCCAATATTTTTTATGAAGTTCAAATTTCCTGCTCGCTCTCCTACTACAAGATCCATGTCACCATCGCGATCCAAATCAATCATAAAAGGTGCGCTGTTTTGACCAACATCTAGTCCCTTCCATTCGACCAGTGGTGTTTCAAAATTATAAGGCATTCCTGCACCTGCTTTGTTTTCAACATAAATCAGGGTTCCTTTATTTGTTCCCAAAAGAATATCCAAATCGCCATCATTATCCATATCTCCTACGCAAGGTGCAAAATTATATTCATTAGTATAATTGCTTAGATTCAGATAGTCATTATTTACGAGCTCATAAGCAGGTTCAGAAGCTGTTCCAACATTTTCCATTAAAATCAAAGATGGGTTTTCTCCATTTTGGACAAACAAGCCTCTTGTCCCTACTAATATATCCATCAAGCCGTCTGCGTTATAATCTAGAAATACGGGTGCGCTAAAGGTTCCAAAATCTAACATTTGGTCTGTCAATACGGTCTCGGACTGAAGTTCAAAAACTGGATTTGAATTTGAATCCATATTCTTATAAAACCATGTCATTTCGTAATTTTCGACACCATTATCATTAAAATTCGTTGCCATTAAATCTTTTTCACCATCGTTATCAAAATCCTGATAAAAGGCGACTGGAAAAGGTGAAATATTAATGGGCACATCATAGCTAGGATATGTTGGATCTACTTCAGTCATCCAAGCATTGTTAATACTTCCATTATTTCTTAAAAAAACAATATTGGTATTTGTTACGTCCCCTATAAGCAAATCATAATCTTGATCTCCATCTTCATCAAATGCTAATAAAGTTGATCCAGGGTGTAAAGGTTGAGCCGATGGTTCATTGGTATCATTAAAAAACACTACACAGTTTATCGAATCCTCAAGATTTAGAAATATTTCCTGACTTAAACTACCTTCTCCAAAACCTCCCCAACAAAAATCGCCTAGAACAAATTCTAATTCCTCTGGGTCAGTACTTACATTTTTATACCACTTTACATAGGTCCCATCAGAACCAAAGTTTAATATATCTAAATCCCCATCATAATCTACATCTACAAAAGCAGGATAATCTTCTTCAGTAGCATATATATTAGTTACAAAGGCATTAGGTGACGGACTACTAGCAAAGACCAAAAAAGGCTCACCATTTTGAGGATTAAAGTATTGTGTGAAATCAAGCTTACCATCTGCATTATAAAATCCTTTAAATACTCGAATACCGGAAACCCCTCCATCTGTATTAAAGGTAAAAAGATCTTCAATGCCGTCTCCATTAAAATCTTTTAGATTAACCCATCCTGAACAAACTGGAAAATTCTGGGTAAATAATGGATCGCAAATATAACTTACCTCATTTTGTATCCCATTGTTTATTGAAGCAACGTGCACCTTACCATCTTTATCAAAATGATAAAGATCCATAAAACCATCCCCATTGATATCGACCTCCGAAAATTGCGGGGCTGTCATACCTCCAGCCCAAGCATTCACTTTGACTCCATCATTATCACTAACGGGAACAAAATATGGCTCAAAACTTTGTGCGACACCACTTGCATTCAATATTAGGGCCATACAGAAAAAAACACCTTTAAAAATATTGATGTGTTTATTTTTCATTTTTTTTGGTTATGTTCACTTAATAAAAATATTGATGCACTGGCAGTCAATATAGATTATATTTTTAAAAATATTGCCAAATCCTCGTATGATAACTCGAATTATCCTCTCTCTTTACCTAATATTAGCATTTGCAAATTTAAGTATAGGACAGAATCAAACAGATACACTTTCCACTGATTCAATAAAACCTCAAATCACCTCTCTTGCTATTCAAGAAAATGTAAGCTCGGACAATTACTCGATTAAGATTGAAGGTCAAAACCTTATTATTTCAGAATCAAATAATTCCACTGGCTCTTTTGGATTAAGCATAAATGGAGAAGAAAAAATATTAAGCCTTTCTGAAGGTAAAGCAATTATTGATCTTGGTGAGATCTCCAGAAAAGGAGAATTAGTGAAATTCCAGAGCACTACAGAAGGGAGTACCAAGAAACTCTATCATATCTCCAAGCGAAAAGACAATACCCTGCGTGTTAAAAACATTCCTTTAATTTTATCTATTATTCCACCGTTATTAGCTATCATTCTAGCACTGATATTCAAGGAAGTTATTCTAGCCTTGTTTATGGGTATTTTTTCCGGAGCATTTATTGCAGGTGGTCTTCGATTTGAAGCACCGCTTTTCTACTTGGAAAGTGTATGGACCGTTCTTGAAAAATATATCCTGACTGCGCTAAACGATGGCGGTCACTTATCTATTATTCTTTTCTCCTTACTTATTGGTGGTATGGTAGCTATAATCTCTAGAAATGGAGGTATGGCTGGGGTTGTAACCAAACTTAGTCGATTTGCTAAAGGGCCTGAATCTAGTCAATTTGTAACCTGGCTATTGGGTGTTGCTATCTTCTTTGATGATTATGCAAATACACTGATTGTTGGTAACACGATGAGATCTGTGACAGACAAGTTCAAAGTATCGAGAGAAAAACTAGCATATATAGTGGATAGTACTGCAGCACCCGTTGCAGCTATTGCATTCATTACAACATGGATTGGTGCAGAGTTAAGTTATATATCTGATGGGGTTAAAACCATTGAAGGATTTAGCGATGTAACCAGTTATTCGTTATTCTTAAGCTCATTGAAGTACTCCTTCTACCCTATTCTTACGCTTATTTTCATACTCTTGGTGATTTTCACAAAAAGAGACTTTGGACCAATGCTTAAGGCAGAGCAACGAGCAAGAAAATTAGGTAAGGTAAAACCAGAGCTGGATGGAGAACATGAAGAAGCACTTGAAGATCTTTCACCGGTAAAAGGTGCTCCACTAAAACCTATAAATGCAGTACTTCCTGTTTTAACCGTAATATTTATAACCATTTTCGGATTACTGAGTACTGGTTTTGAATCTACGTATTCAAGTCTTGTAAGTGAAGGGATTTCAATCCCTACAGAATCATGGTCAGCTACCTGGTCTGCCATGAACGAACAACAAAATGGATTTTTCGTAAAACTAGGCACACTTATTGGAAACTCTGATTCATATATAGCTTTGCTCTGGGCAAGTTTGAGTGGTGTGATAGTGGCATTGATCCTTACACTTAGCCAAAAGATTATGAAGCTTGAGAAAAGTATCGGTACTATGATCGATGGATTCAAAACTATGCTACCTGCTTTGATCATACTTACTATGGCATGGGCCCTTGCGGGGACAACGGAAGATTTGGATACGGCTCATTTCCTTTCAAGTACTCTTGCAAATAATATCAATCCATATTTATTCCCAGTAATTGTATTCATTTTAGCTGCTTCAATTGCATTCTCAACAGGTTCATCCTGGAGTACAATGGCTATCCTATATCCTTTAGCTATACCAACCTGTTGGAGTATTTGCCAGTCTCAGGGAGTAGACCCAGAGGTAACTATGGAGCTAATGTTAAATTGTATTGCCATCGTACTTGGAGCCTCTGTTCTTGGTGATCATTGCTCACCTATTTCAGATACTACGATTTTAAGTTCTTTGGCATCTGATTGTAATCATATTGAGCACGTAAGAACTCAATTGCCTTACGCCCTTGCAGTGGGTATTGTTTCAATAAGTTGCACCTTCCTATCTACTTTCTTAGGAGGAGGAATGCTTATAAGCCTAATACTAATAATCTGTTCTATTTTAATACTATATATTATACTTCGCAGATTTGGTACTTTACATGATTAAAAAAAGGGATGCTTAAAAAGCATCCCTTTTTTTAGCACCGGTATAAGACAGCAACATCATACGCTGCAGAAATCTTCTCAATCGAAAATTAAACTTTGCATCAACATCTAGATACTTAGAATTGATTAACAAACGTTCTGATTGAATTTCCAATTTTTCGATATCCTTATAGGCAAAAAAACAAGATGCTTGAAAAGGAAGCTTCCAATAAATTCCAGTGTCGGTAATTGCAAGTCCATGTTTCAAATTACCTGCAATTGAAAGATCCAACATAAAGACCAGGTACTCTTTAACTGAAGGACTGAAAAAGTTTTTTGAGGCATTTTCAAGTTTATCAAAATCGATATCTACCAATGCATAGCTTATATCCTCATTTAATGTACTCAATTCCAGATAGTCTTCAGCCATTTGCTGTAAATCAAAAGCATAATTTGAGGAGTCATACTTTAACACCTTTTCATCAATCTTAAAAGGAAGTAGATCTTGGCAATACATCACTAGAAAAAACTCGATTAGACCAAATAACGCACTAGAAATGCTATTATCTTCGGCATTATTGAAGTCTTCGACAAGTAAATCATTATCAAGTTGCTGGAATCTAGCGTCAAAGATGTTTTTGTATTGAGTAGATAAAAATCTTGATTTTATTAATGCTGACTTTGAATATCCATTTTCTGCTCTGATCTCCAGATTCAACATTTCCAAAAACAGATCCTTACTAGATTTCTGAATGGAAAGTACCTCTTGAACTAGAGTATGCCCACAGTTGTAGCAAAACTTTACCTGAAGAGGATTAGAGGCTTTACAGAGCGAGCAAATAAGATCCTTTTTAACTTGTAATCCACAGTTATGACAGAATTTTGCCTCAGGCAATAGAAGCACCTTGCAGTTATAACAATTCATGGTATTCCTATTTGCTCAATAATCGATCTTTCCATTCTTCAGAAAGCACCTGTATCAGCTGATCTATTCTTAACCCCCTGTTAAACTGCTCACTTGGAAGAGATCCAAAATGCAAGGCTACCAGCTGCCATTTTTTATTAAATACTGGTGATCCACTACTACCGGGATTAGTATCAGCTGCGTAATGAATCGTCTGAACATCCGTCCCCATAACAGGACCTAAGGATAGTTCTTTGGGTCTTCCCCAAGGATGTTGAATGACACAAACCATGTCATCATTCTTTGGCAAACTATGATCATCCGTAAATTCAACACCTGGAAAATCTAGATCACCTTTTAATTTAAACAAGGCAAAATCAAAATCCTGCATAAGATCTAATTGATTTTCCGCTCCAATGACAAAAGCTGCATCTACATCCAATTTTCTAAGAATAGTCTCTGTCCTATCCTGGTGATTGAAGTTAAAAACTAAGTCACATTTCTCTGCAGTCTTCTTATCTGGCAAAACATGTCTGTTTGTTAAAACATAGCCCCCCTTAAGATGAACACCAGTACCTGTGGTATCATCATCAAGCCTGATTTTACAAATCTCCTTGGAAATATCATCCCCTGTTTTAAACCACTCTGTAGGTAGAAAACTTCTTTTTCCGATGACTTTTTCCTGATCGATTACAACAGCATTGGAAGTAGGCATAACTACCTTATCTGTTGTTCTTAATAAACCCAATTTATCTAAATCTTCGAAACGTTCTAAACTTTTCACTAGATTCCTACTAAACACAGTACCAGCTATATTGAAAGCCTCTGCAGATATCAGCTGATTGTAAAACTGTTGTTCGCTGCGTTTATAGGCTCCTATGATTAGAATGATTTCACTGAAATAGTTTTTTTTAATATTTTTCTTTAAAGCATCACTTACAAAATTAGCGATATCAGAGACGTCAGCTCCAATGGCTATTCGCTCTTCAAGAGATTGTCTGAGGGTACTTATCAAAAATTCTGCCATTAGGATACTGGGATTTGTTCATCTGATTCAATATCAAACATTACGGGATCATTGCTCAGATTAGTTATCGGAATCTGGTTGTTTTCGCGTAACACCTTATGATCGTTATCCGATACAATTTCCTTTATGTATAAACCATCCTCATCAACTTCTAACTCAACAAGTTGGAAAGCGAATGTTTTATATGTACTACCTTCAAAACCCAAGCCTCCCTCCTCTTTCTTTTTCAAATTGAAAGAAGCATTATCTAAATCCATCATTCCTTTTAATCCTTTAAGATTCAGTTCTAAATTAGATTCGAAGGATTGATCAAAGTGTATATTAAAAGACTTAGACTGGTAGGTTCTTACAACTACAAACAAGCGATTTTTTGAATCGGTTAAGAAAGGTTTCAAACTTAAATTAGCTGTATTTAACTCTTGTCCACCCAACACAGCACCTAATTTTAAGGACTCTATATATTGTGAGCGTATCCGATCGAATGAGTAGGCTATGTCATCAGCCTTTGTAATCATTTGAGCGAGTCCAGCAGACGGAATATTAAATCCTTTCAAGAATCCTTCTAATATTTTAATCCCAAAACTTGAGGACATACTCCCAGAGCGCTTTCCACTCAATTCTTTTGTAACTTCTTCTACTTTTACAGCTGGAATATTATATAGGTCTTCTTTGAAAAGACTATCCAACTGACCAAGTGTATTTAGCTTACCATTAGAATAACCTAAAACTAAGTTTGGTTTGATAGATGATTTAGGAATTCGTGCTATAGAGGCATCAAAATGATCTTTTAATACAGACACTAAGGGATCACCCTGACAGAGTTTGAGGAATGACATAGTATATTATTTAAGTTTCAAATAAAATACGATATATTTTCAATAAAAGTATTTATACAAATGCAATATTTAAAATTCGGCAGAAAAGAAGGTCAGAAGGCTTATAAAACAACAGATAATTACGATTTAATTTGATTTTATGTATTTTCACTTTTAATATGCACTGCATTTAATTTTAAAAAAAGCACATAAATCTTTGTTTGTGCAAATGCAAAAGCATCAAAATACTGATATTAAAACGATTGAATAATGAAATTCAAATTTTTAACATTCCTGAGCCTACTACTTGTAGTATCTTCTTGCGTTGAAGAAAAAGCAAATATATTCACTATCTCGGGTACGATAGCTGGGGCAGAGAATATGACGATTAACATTGAAAAATTCGACAGCAACTCTAAATTTATTTCACTTAGAGACACCATTGTAAATAGTGACGGAACATTTAATTTAGAGCTACCAAACTCTAAACCAGGAGATCTTATTCAACTTAGAATAGGAACCAGAAACAGAGTGTATCTAACAAATACAGGTGAGGGTGCAGTAAACATCAATGCTGATTTAGCAAAAATGAGATTTTATGAATATTCCATTGGTGAATCTTCTCCAAACAATGTCGCCTTGACGAGTCTTATGAATAAATTAGCAACCAGAACAACTAATCCAACGACCATAGATGACTATCTTAGTACGACCACAGATGCTGTAGGAGCTGCATTTATTTGCATGAATACAAAGCAAAATGGTTCGCAAGAAGATATAGAAGCTTTTGATAAGGCTATTCAAAACTTACAGAATTACTATCCTGAAGCAGACATGATTACGCCAATGATCACATTAAAAGGTCAATTGGTACAGAAAATGGCTATGGAGGCACAAAATCCAATAAAAGTTGGTAACGATGCTCCGAATATTAGTATGGAAAACCCAAATGGCAAAGCCTATAGCTTGGAAGACCTTGAAGGCCAAATTGTACTTCTTGATTTTTGGGCAAGTTGGTGTGGTCCATGTAGAAGAGAAAATCCAAATGTTGTTCGAGTATATGAGAAATACAAGAATCAAGGATTTACGGTGTTCTCTGTATCATTGGATGGATTAGATTCAAGATCAAAGGCACGTTTTAATGGTGATGAAAATAGAATCACTGCAGAATTAGAAAAATCCCGTCAAAAATGGGTTGCCGCAATTGAAAAAGACGGTCTTCCTTGGGAATACCATGTTTCAGATCTTCAAAAATGGGAATCTTCAGCTGGAAGACTTTATGGTGTTCGATCTATTCCTTACACTGTTTTGATTGACCGTGATGGAAAGATTGCTGCTACGAAGCTTAGAGGAGCAGAACAAATTGAAGCAGAATTGCAAAAATTACTTTAATAAAAAAGCCTGAGCAGATGCTCAGGCTTTTTTATTTCCAATCGGTAAGGCAAAGCCAAAGGTAGAACCTTTACCCAGTTTTGAATTTGCCCATATACGTCCTCCTTGTTTTTCAATAAACTCTTTAGAAATCGCAAGCCCTAATCCTGTTCCTTTCGTCTGATCGTTTTTAGCCCGCTTGAATCGCTTAAAGATATTCTTTAAGTCGTCTTCGATCATTCCCTTCCCATTATCTGAAACTCTAAACTCTATCTCCTCCCCTGTTGCTATGACCTCTATTCTTATAATACCTTGCTCTGGCGTATATCGAACAGCATTTGAGATGAAATTAATAAGTACGCCTGATGTCTTTTGAATATCAGCGTGGATCGTTGGTAAATCCTTACTAAGCTCCTTAACTAAAACAATCTTCTTTTGTTTAATAAAGGTATGGGTTGCATTGAGTGCCTGCTGAACTATTTCAAGTGGACTTGTTTGGGACTCAACCATGATTATATTACCGGTTTCGATCTTGGAGACTTCCATAATTTCGTTAATCAAAGTCAATAGACGTGTTGTATTCTGCTTGATAGTTACGGTAAGAGACTCTTGATCATCATTGAGCTTACCAATTCTATTATCTCTTAGTAAAGAAAGACTCATATCTATTGCAGAAATAGGTGTTTTCAATTCATGAGAAAGTGTAGCCATGAAATTGGTTTTCGCAATATCATGCTCTCTAAATTCGGTAATATTCTTAAATAACAGGATATATCCATTTCTTGCTATTTCACTTCCTGCACCCAAACTTACCTCTATCAGCTCCCTCTCATAATAATAGGATTTGTCCTTCTCCTCAAACTGTATGGATTGAAAACCTGGAGTAGATTGATTCTTCATTTTTAGGTTATCAAATAGCTTTTTCAATCTGGAGTACCGCTGAGATAATTTGTCAACTGATTTTCCTACAATGTTTGAGCTTGGTATTTTTACAAGATCCAGAAAGGCCTGATTAACGAATAGTACCTTATGCTCTGCATCAAGACCGATAATCGCCTCTTTAACCCTATTAATAATATTTTCAAGTCGCTGTTTCTCTAGTAAAAGGTTTTGCACATTCAATCCTTCATATTCCTCTAGCTTTTCTGCCATCTTGTTAAAAGAGTTAGCCAAATCTCCAATTTCATCTTGGCGATCGATATATACCCTTGAATCATAATTACGATCCATGATTTGCTCTAGAGAGTTACTGATTTTAATGATTGGATCTGCAATATACTCTGGAATATAAAACAGGGCCACAGCAGCCAAGACAAACAAGAGAAAGCCGACTATAATAATAACTATGGTAACAGTTGTATAGACCTCATTGACCTCTTGAACCTTATCGCTCATATCCTTACCCTGAACGGCCATCATATTTTTCACTATGGATTCTATGTCTGAAATCCTCGACATCAGATCCGTTCTAGCTTCATAGATATTATTAACATTTGAGCTAATAATTTCAAAATTCAAAGCATCGATATCTGCCGTTAATATTTGTGCAATACTATCATCCTCGATAGTTTTGACTTGTTGTTTGAGGGATCTTTTTATCTCTCCCATAGAAGTACGCATTTGAGCCATAGCCTCTACCACCTGCACACTATCCTGTGAAACGACCAAAGCAAGATTACTTAAACTACTCGTAATCTTATTCGTAAGAATCATGTTCCTTCTATTCTGCATTAATGCGTCCTTGGAATTACTTGCATTATTCTGCATAGAGCGTCCTCCCACCACTGCAAGGAGGGTGATCACAGCAAAAAGGGTTAGAAGACCGATTTGAATCTTTGGTTTTAACTTCACTATAAATATGATTTTATACTAAACAAGGTATCAAGATTTGATATATAACAAAAAAGTTTTTGCCCGAATTCACGGGCAAAAACGAAATAAGTCCTTCTTGCCAAAAAAATTTATAGTTCTTTATTATGCAACCAAGTTTTGAGGATATCTAGCTAAAACAAGCCCTTTAAGCTTCTGTCTGGCAAAAAAGATTCGACTTTTAACTGTACCAACTGGCACCTCCAGCTTATCGCTGATTTCTTCATATTTATATCCTTCAAAAAACATCTCAAAAGGAACCTTATACGTATCGCTCAGCTGATTCAGCATATCCTTCAACTCTTTCATCATAATATTAGAATCCCCTTCATTTTCTGCAGGTACTAAAGATGTCTCAAAAACAAAACTACCGGTTGGTTCACACCGAGTGTTTCTGTTCTTCTTCTTTCTATAGAAATTGATAAAGGTATTTCTCATGATCGTTATTACCCAAGCCTGGAAATTTGTACCCATTTCAAACTTTCTTCTGTTGCTAAAAGCCCTCATTGCGGTTTCCTGTACCAAATCACGAGCATCCTCGTAATTATTTGTAAGACGGTAAGCTGTAGGCAATAATTTGTGTTCTAGTAATTTAAACTGGCTATTGAATTCGACTGTTCCCATGATTTAGATGTTATATGTATTAGTTAATAGGTTTATAGATTTTAAGACTAAGGAGCTTTGTTTAACTTGACTTTTTGGACATTGCGTTATTCACTAAAAGCGCTACGGCCATAATCACCCAAAGACTTATAAAATAGATTATCAGTTCCATAATTATCTGTTTACTGATACTATGCCAAGTTTTGTGCCAAAGCCGTGCCAAAAAATCCAAAAACCACACAAGCTATTGATTTACAATAGATTAAAACACAACATATATTCCAAGTAAATTTTAGACATAAAAAAACCCTTTCATTTTGAAAGGGTCTATTTCCATTTTGGTAATCAACTTCTATTTTTCAATACCATAATCTACCATCTTGCGGTATAAAGTTGTGAGGCCTATTCCAAGCAACTCTGCTGTTTTGGTTTTATTACCTCCAGTATGTTGTAATACCTTAACGATATGACTTTGCTCCAAAGAGCGAAGTTTGAACCGATCTTCAGGACTTATATTATCCCCCAAACCAAAATCAAAGGGCAGGCAATCTTTATCCAAAGTATCTCCTTCACAAAGAATTACTGCTCGCTCTACCACATTTCTTAATTCTCGAACATTTCCTTTCCATTTATGCTTAACCATTGCCTCGAGAAAGTCTTCTCCCAAATTTAATGGTTCCAATTCCATGCTATTCAAAGTCATATCCAAGAAGTGCTTACACAGTAATGGAATATCATCCGGGCGCTCGGATAGCGCGGGTAGAGTTATTTTAAAAACACTTAATCGGTAATACAAATCCAACCTAAAATTACCTGCTTCGGCCTCAGCCTCCAAATCACGGTTTGTAGCAGTAATTATACGCACATCAACTTTCTTTTCCTTGGTATCACCTACTTTTATAAAGGTTCCTGACTCTAACACTCGAAGCAATTTAGCCTGAAGCTGAAGATCCATTTCTCCAAGTTCATCTAAAAAAATAGACCCTCCATCTGCGACCTCGAATAAGCCTTTTTTATCCTGTACTGCACCTGTGAATGAACCAGCTTTATGACCGAACATTTCACTCTCTAGTAAGTCTTTCCCAAATGCAGAGCAGTTAACAGCTACAAATGGCATACTAGCACGTTTAGAGCCATTATGTATCGCTTGTGCAAAAATCTCTTTACCCGTGCCTGTTTCACCATTTAATAAGACCGTGGTATTTGTTCTTGCGACACGCTTTGCAAGAGAAATAGAGTTCTTTAATGCTTTTGAGTTTCCAACAACACCCTCAAATGTAAATCCATCCTGAGATGCTTGTCCATTTTTGACTGCAGATTTAAATTTCAATGATGCTCTTGCAGCAGCTTTATGAATGATGGGGATAATCTTAGAGTTTTCATCCCCTTTGGTTATATAATCAAAGGCTCCATTCTTGATTGCTTTTACACCATCTTCTATTTTCCCATAGGCAGTAAGTAAAACAATCTCCGAATTTGGGTTTTCCTTTTTGATTACTGGCACCATATCTACTCCATAACCATCAGGTAATCTTACATCACACAGGACAACGTGATAATCATTATTCTTTAACTTTTTGTACCCACCTGCTGCATCTTCAGCCAACTCAACTTCAAAACCCTCTAATTTTATTATTCGTCCAAGCAGATTTCTTATGTCTGCCTCATCGTCTATAATTAATACTTTTAATGCACTCATAAAATCTGTTTAGTTAGATCTCCAAATCCATCTCCCATCAGATCGAAGATAATCTACACCATCACTCGTCTCTAATAAAAATATATTTTCTTTTGAAATATCCAATTGCAAATATTTCATAGGAGCTAAAAACGCCCCATTAATATCCGTTAGCCCGATATAACCATCGATCTTTGCAAGCATGAGACCGTTATCCAATCGATTAATTTGGCTGTATTTTGGTCTGCACACCCACATTCCTTTTAAATTTATCATTCCCCACTTGTTCTTCCGTTTCACGGGAGCAACACCATACTGAAACTTTTGGGCTGACTGATAGTAACCATCATACATATTGGCATTTTCTGAAATAAAATAAAACCTCCTTTTTTGATCCCGCACCAATCCTCTACCTTCAGTAAAAGAATAAAGTGTGTTTATACTTGGTTTTATAAGAATATTCCCATCTAAATCAATTAGTCCATCCCGCATCCTTGGAAGCTTAACCACTGCTTTATCTTCTTCAAAGTCATAACAATTATTATACAACAGATCAACCACTAGATCGCCACTTCGATTTACATAACCACAACGACCATCTTTAAAAACGGATGCCCGGCCACTGGAAAAATCACCAACTTCAAAATACGATGCTGGTATTACCCAATCTCCTCTTGGATTGATGAATCCCCAGTGTTTTTTCGTTTTCACAGCTGCTAAACCTTCACTAAAGGGACGTATTTCACTAAATTTGTAAGGTCCTAATAAATTTCCAGATCGATTTATCAAAGCAAATCGAGCATTCGAAGTTCCCACAAATTCTACTTCTGCTAAACCATATTTATTGAAGGAGGATATGTTAAGATATTTTGGTCTTAAGACATAATTACCAAATTTATCAATAAGACCGTATTTCCCACCTTCCTTTACTCGAGCTACTCCTCCATCAAAGTCTGAGGCAGATGCAAAGCTTGCATCGAAAGCCTTTTCTCCGGCTTTATCGATAAAATAAGCTTCGGAATTTGAATAAACCCAAGAAAGTCCTTCCCTAAAATCACCACATCGGTTATAATTAAAGCTTAAAATAAGCTTTCCTTCCTCGTTAATATAGCCCCATTTATTCCCTTTACGTACTGCTGCTAGTCCTTCAGAGAATGCTCTAACATCATTAAATGCGCAGCCAATTACTATAGCACCACTTTTATCAATAAAGCCCCAAAGGCCATTTTTCTTTACTGCAATTCTGTCCCCAGAAATGGATCCCAATGCTTCATAAGCAAATGGAATCACCTCGTTAGCTTTATTATCAATCACTCCATATCGAGGATTATCCTGTTGCACCCTTAACACCGAGGATCCACCAACCTTTATAAAATCTACCGATGTATAAATAAAGTCTAACACGATTTCTCCTCTTGCCTTGACTGCACCCCATTTCCCTTCTTGATTCACAATACCTACACCATTGCTCGCCTCCTTTGCAAAATCGTATACTGCAGGAATTATCCAAGTACCTTTATTGTCAATAAAACCCCAGGTACAATTAAAACAACAGAGATCTGCGTTATCTCTAAACGTATTTGCGTATTCTGTGTAATCAATCATTTTAGAATTGGAAAGCATAGACTCTATTAAATCATCAAGCTTTCCTAAACGCTGTTCCTTCTGAATATTTAGGCCACCAACTAATTCGCCAGTTTGTGCAGCTGCAGCCAGACCATCCTTAAAAGGACCTAAATATTTATAACGGGCAACTGAATAATATCCATTTCTGTTTACCAGACCAAAAGTAAGATCTTTAAAAATGCATCTTGCGACATCGCTTCCTGATTCAAAATCTTCAAAAAAGATATGTACTAAGTCCATTTCAGTACATATTCCCAATTTGTTATTTACCAAACCGAAAACATTCATAAATCTAAAATCAACTTTAGAAATTTGAAAACTTTGTGGATGTCTTACAGAGGTCAGTGTAAAACCAAGATCATCAAAAACACGGATCTCATCAAACTGAGGAGCAATCTTATAAGAGTCTGTTTCTTTATTTCTCAAGCCCCATTTATTCTGATCAGCAGAAAACACCCATTCGAAATCTTTAAGTTGATAACCATCTCGAAGAACCTGTTCTTTATTTTTTTGCCCAATCTTTAAAGTCAAGAATTGATTAAAGGATTGTTCTCCCAAGAGCTTGCCGTCTTGCTCGAAAAATAAAAATAGTGCCCCATCTTTGAAGCAATGAATCTGATCATTTTTACCCCATTTGATCTCATCATAATCAAAGGCTGAAATCACTTCTCCGCTCAATGTCCCCACAGCGGATTTTTCATCTTTTATAAGAATGCAAGTATTGTTTTGTGGTGCAGATATAAAATTATACTCAAAAGGATACAGATAAGAATCACCAACCCCTACAACTGCCCATAAATTATTTTGTTTAACCCTAAAAAAGTCTTCTTTAAAGCCTGCTATTTCCTGATAAACCGGAGATAGCACAATATTTCCAAATTTATCTAACAGTCCCACCTTGCCAGACTCTACAGAAAACACAATGGCTCCATTACTGTATGGGAATGCAAATTTGACTTTACTTACTGCTGCAACCTTAAAGGTTTCTAAAGAAAGTAATTCAAAACCAGACTCATTGTACTTTTGGATCTTCAAGTATCCGTTTGTAATGTTCTTGAAATCTAAATATTGAATTGCTGTCTTTACGGATGCATCCAGGTTACAAAACCCCCATTTACCATCCTTACTGAATGCAAATCCTCTATCATCCAGGAAAAATATTTTATCGTACTCTGCATTTAATACCTTTCTACCTAATTGATCAATCACCCCCAACTGAGCATCCTTTTGTACAACGTAAAATCCAGCTTCATCCCAATCAATTTTATCATAGCTTGGAGGAACAATATATCTCCCATTTGTATCTATACAGCCCCACAGATCATTGATCTTTATTTTAATTCTTTGCTCATCAATGGCATATACAGATTGATAATCCTCACTAAATATTCGATTACCCTGGAGATCACCAATACTCCAAACTCCATTTTCAGAAAACTCTATAAAATCAGTACTAATCGGCCTTATATCAGACTTGATGGCGGGTATTAGAATTTGCCCAGATCTGTTGATTAAACCAACATTTTGCTCATTTTGGAAAATAAAATAGCCAAATGTATCGTAAAGATGAATCGCATCTACCGAATCTACATCCCAAAGATTCCCCTCCTCACTTACCAATGACCAGGAATCTCCCATCTTAACAGGAAAATAATTTTGAGCAGATAGGCTCAAAGACATACTTAAACAAAACAGAAACCAAATTAATCGCATAGAAACCAGTTACATCCTAATAACGAATATAAACTTAAATTTATGATATGTTACCACTCCTTTTTTTAGAAATTGTGCCTCCAATAACAAATTGTTATTTTTAATCAGAAGTTTTGAAATCAAACACATGGAAGATAATAACAGGCAATTAAAATTTAGAGATATTCATAATGACTCCAAAGCTCAAAAGGAATTTATTGAATCCAACAGATTTCCTGTTTCTATCCTTTGTGACAGCTTTGCTAAAGCTGCCAATATTGGAATGATTTTGAGACTTGCAGAAGCTGCGCGTTTAACCGAATTAATCCTATGGAATAATCAGATAGATCTATCTAGCAAAAAAATTCAACGAATTTCAAGAAATGAAGCAGGAGCAGTTCCTATCAGGACCTTATCCAGCGAAGAGGATGCTAAAACACTTGAGCAAAAATATAGACTAATTGCGGGAGAATGGACAAACAAATCAACGACCACAAAATCATTTGATTGGGATGATCGCCCCGTACTACTAATAATGGGCAATGAAATTGTCGGTTTATCTGATTTCTGGTTAGATCGTGTGGAGCAATCACTTCACATTCCAATGTTTGGCTTGAAGACTTCTATGAATGTTGCCTGTGCCGCATCCATTCTAACTTATCAATTATTAGAAAAAAGAGGTCTTTTTTAACAAAAGACCTCTTTTTATATTTTACTTACTTGCGCTATAACTTTTGAAGCCATAGAATAGTATATATCCGTAGCAAAGTGTAAGAATAACCAAAGCAGTACCAAAACTAAATACATCGACCATCTTCCCGAACAAAGGAGGTATCAAGGCACCACCTACAATAGCCGTACAAAGCAGACCTGAGGCCATAGCTTTTTTCTCACCAAGGCCATCAATTGCAATAGTAAATATAGTTGGGAACATGATGGAATTAAATAATCCTACCGCAAGGATACTCCACATAGAAACTAAGCCTGAAGTAGCAACGGAAACAAATATCAAGGCAACTGCAGATCCTGCAAATACACCTAGCACCATTCTTGGGTTTATTCTGCTGGTCAAATAAGAACCAATGAATCGACCTATCATTGCTCCTGACCAATAGAACGTAACAAATACACCTACGATAGCTTTAGGATCTTTATTAAAGATATCAGTGTCGAAACTCTGAGCAATACCACTCATAAAGCTTGATTCAGCGATGATAACTGGCATACCGGATTCAATAAAATAACTCACCAGGTATGAACCAATAGCGACCTCTGCACCTACATAACAAAAGATACCAAATACCCCAAGCATCAGATTCTTTTCTTTCAATAAATCAAAATAGGATGCTGAAGATTTTTCTGACATCATCACAGGTAATTTCACAAATGAAAACACAACTGCTAAGAAAATAATAAATACTGCTAGTGCTATGAATGGCGACTGAACAGCAGAAGCCTCTGCATTATAATAAGCTTCTCTAGCCAAATCGGACAAATTACCGATCTCTTCAGAGCTTAGAATATTATCACTCAGAATAAATAGTGCTCCGATTGCAGGAGCAATAGCTGTTCCCAAAGAATTGAATGCTTGAGACAAATTCAATCGGCTGGATGCCTTCTCCTCTGAACCCAACAGGGCCACATATGGATTTGCCGCAACCTGAAGAATAGTCATACCACCAGCGACAGTAAAATATGCTAGCATAAAAATGCCAAATATTCTATAGGATGCTGCTGGATAAAACAATAGACAACCAACACCCATAGTTACCAAACCTAGAATAATTCCGCGCTTATATCCAATCTTATCCAAAATTTTACTGGCAGGGATGGACAATAGAAAATATGCTCCAAAGAAAGCGAATTGCACAAGTCCAGCCTGAAAATAGGACAACTCAAACACCTCTTTTAATCTTGGCACTAATGAATCTACCAATACGGTAATGAACCCCCAAAGGAAGAACAAAGATGTCAATAAAATAAAAGGTCCTGTGTAGGATTGTTTGTTACTCATAATTAATATATTTCATTATTTCTAAAGCTATTTACAATCATTTATTCAAGGTAAAACTACCTGAATATCTATAAATTTTCCCATCTAAAAACGCCACTTCTGCAACGTATACATAGACCCCTGATTCGAAATCATTTCCTTTAGCATTTGGATTCCAGCCCGCAGATTCATCACTAGGTACTAAATCAGATGCTTCATAAATCATTGCCCCCCACCGATCATATATTTCTAAAGATTGGATCCTTTGTACATTAGGAATAGAACCATACACCATGAACACATCATTTATTCCATCATTATTAGCAGAAATGATATTTGGGAAATATACCTTTCTAGTTTTGTCAACCTTGATAAATAAAGTATCTCTAGCAGAACATCCAAACTCATTAGTCCCTTCCAATATCAATGAGATATCTGAAACAACGAATACTTCCTGATAATCACAATCGACAGAACAGTCTACCAAACCGGCTGGAAACCATTGGAAATTAACAATATCGAAATTAGAGGAGTTCTGAATAATAGCGGGTTGACCAAGTTCTATACTTGCAGTGGATTCCAAGTTAATCACAAAAGAATCGGGTTGATTAATTTCAACTGAAGCGGAAGCTTCACAACCATACCTATCGAAAAGTTGAATATCAAAAGATCCCTCACTGATTAGATCAATGTTCCATGGTTCTTCAAAAATCTCGTTATTTACATAGGCAATGTAAGGTCCTAAACCATTAATAACTGAATCAATTTTTACATACCCATCATAACTGTAAGAACAACTTGGATCACTACTGTCAATCACCAATTGAACACCTGGATCTTCCATAATAGAAAGGTTCAGTGTCATTATACTATCGCAGCCAAAAAAGGATGTCAAGGTATCTACATAAATACCACTCTCTGAATAGACCTTATCCCCTACCATATATTCAAATCCTTCACAAATACTATCCACCACTTCATACAATTCGGGAAGAATCGTAATTTCTTTAGTATTTGAATTTACTCTGCATTTATCATTTTCCAGATTGTTCGAATTATTCGCAACCAAAAAACGGTAATAATATGAGCCACTGCTAAAATCGTTATGTGTAATTGAAGTACCTGTTGACCCAACCATATCATTCCAATTCAAGCCTTCATCTAGGCTTTCTTGCCATTGAAAAACGGGTGTATCGTATTGATCACCTATAGTAGTAACTTCAAGCTCTAATGGTTCTCCATCGGAACACAAATATTCTGTTTCTTCCGGTAAAATGAATGCTTCGGGTCCACATGCTCGGAAGGAAATATTATCTAAGGCAAGATCATTACCTATGCCACCTGGAGCATTGTTTCTCAAAGAAAAGGTAAGGGAAGTCTGTCCAGGTGCTGTAGTAAATGTAAAACCATAGCTATTCCATTGTCCATCTTCAGGAATACTACCTGTTGAAATTACTTCTGTCCCATCCAATAAAAAAGATACATTAGGCTTCAATGCATTAGATCCTGGTGGCATTACGTTGATGATATCAGCAGATAATTCATACAAGGTATTTGGACATAGACCTTCCACCAATTCGGTGTAAAACAAGCCAGGTTCAAAACTGGCATTTACAACCATCATATACCCATCAGGACTTTCACTATTCTCTTCTACTGGTAACCAATTGAAACTATTTGCCCATAATCCTATATCACTGGTAATAACATACTCTCCATCGTATGGTGGCACTACAGGATTATAATAAAATCCTGGGGCTATTCCTGGGTCAGCAAGTACAATATTCGATGCACCTGTTCCGAAATCACCATCAATAAAAATATTAACTCCAACATTCCCTGTACAGAATTGAGCATGACTACTGACCAAAGGACATAGTAATATAAGGATGTAGATAAGGTTTTTCATATCCATTAATAACATTAGCATACAATCCTTGATTGCATGTTAAAAATCAACAATAATTTGGTGGGTTTATAAGATTAAGACCTATCGAATAATACTCTCTTTCCGGCATTTTCTACCAAAAATGATCCGTTTTGATAAGCTAATATACCACTAACTATGGTTTCTGTCACTTTTCCTCTAAATATCCTACCCTCAAATGGTGACCACTTACATTTATATTCGATATTTTCTTTCGCAACTTCCCATTGTAAACCGGGATCTACTACTGCAATGTCTGCCCAATATCCTTCATCCAAGAATCCGCGTTCCTGGACATCAAAACAGATAGCAGGAGCATGACACATTTTTTCAACTATGCGTTCGGGGCTGATCATACCTGCTTGATAAAACTCAAGCATCACATTTATACTGTGTTGAACCAAAGGAACCCCTGAAGGAGCCGATGTATACAGATCTTGTTTTTCTTCCCAGGTATGAGGCGCATGATCGGTTGCAATTATATCCAGTCGGTCATCTAATAATGCTTCAAATAAAGCTTTTTGATGCTCAGCTCCTTTTACTGCTGGATTACATTTAATTCCAGATCCATATTGAGCATAATCATCTGCATTAAAATACAGATGATGCACACAAACCTCAGAGGTAATTCGCTTATCTTTTAAAGGAATCTGATTTGTAAATAATTCCAATTCTTCCTTTGTAGAGATATGCAATATATGAAGTCTTGTATCGAATTTTTTAGCAAGATCTATTGCCATTGAACTAGAGAGATAACATCCCTCAACGTTTCGAATGATTGGATGCTGTTCAACAGGAATATCATCCCCGT
>OMKD01000045.1 GCA_900299495.1 Sphingobacteriales bacterium | reverse complement strand
CAGTAATATGATAATCCAAACCTAAGCGTACATCACGATAAAAATTCACCATTTGATCCTTAAAGGAAGATTCAAAAGATTCATGTCTATATTCAGTCTCAAAAGGTTCTTGACTACTTGACCTAGAAAATATTCGTTGGCCAGTAGCTTTCCAAACATAGTCAGTAGTGCGAAACAGCGCAACACTCGCATAAGGCTGCAGCTTTTTATCCAAAAAAAAACTTCTTGTATACCTTAAACCTAATCTATGATTAAAACTTTTTTTAGAAGATTCTGACCCTTGCCAAAACCAACCTTGGTCATCAGTATCAAAAAATGGATTATTCCATCGTTCGTCATATTTATTAAATCCAACACCTATCTCAAGACCAAGATAATGCTTCTCCTTTAGCACTATTCCTATCCCCAAATCCCCAAAACCACTATTACGGTAGAAGGTTCCCAATTCATTATGAGGATTATGAAATAAATCTGATTTATTTAGTGCATGACCATAAGTACTAAAACCCAAATTCAACTGGACTTGGGCATACATAACTGAATATGAAATCGTAAAAAAAGCAAAGAAGAAATATCTTAAAACAATACCGTACATCATTTTTATTTTGAAGCTAAGAAGATTAATAAAAACAAATGTGATATTTCATTAATCAACCTGATTATTGAATTGATGAATAAAAAAATCTTTATTGTATTTATTAAAATCCAACTTGGAGTTCTTGTTGCAAGAAAGTAAAAAGTTTTCAATAAACTCTAGATGCTTTGAATATAACTCATACTGCTCTTTCATTTCCGGTACATCGGGCTGAGGAAACTGTTCTTCAAACATGTAGCGCAGTAAATACGCAGAAGTATAACTTTCATGCCCAAACTCTAACTTCGATGATACATGCATCCCATACCCTTTGTTTATATCTTCAAATATTTCAAAAGGTTTGTCCTCCATAGTATTGGCCATGAATAAGATGGGTAGATTATAATCCTTTCTATGCTTTTTAAGAATATCATCAAGCGTAGTCCATTTATTGGAAACATCTTCCTTACTCCAAAATTCTAAAGTAGTTTCCATAGACACAAAAGCTTTTGCCCAATCAGGTTCAAATAAAAAAGACAATCCAATCTGAGCGCCCCAACTATGTCCAATATAAAAGATATCCTCTCCTTGACTGATATCTTTCGCAAAGTTCATCACACGTTTAGTTATTCGGACGCTTTCCTGTTTACTACCCTGAGAATGCCCATAGGTCTTATTTTCCAAGGGTAAATGATAATTCGAAGAAATGAAAATATAGCCCCTGGAAGCAAAATATTCTGCCATAGCAAAATTTTCATCAGAAAGACCCTGAGCTCCGTGATGATATACAATTACGGGGTATCCTGTATTTTTCTCAAGAGTATGATAAATGGAATGAGTCTTATAGTTCATAAAGGTATCTAATACCTCATAATGCGTATACCCTCCATAGCCAATAGAATCATAGTCCACAAAATCCTGGCTAACATTATACCAGACAGAGGCTGAGTCCATTTTCTGAATCAATGATTGGTAAACCCCCTCCAGCTCTTCTGAAAGTGATCTTTCCCTCAATTCTTTCAGTGTCAATTGCTTTCCATCCACACTATCATTTAAAGGATGCCAAATTTGTAGGAATAATGGATAAGCACCCTCATAGCCATATTGATCATACTTTTCCTGATCGCAAAAAATCAGAGAATCACAAAAACCCACTTTTTTATCCCCTAAGGGAATAACATCAAAAAAATCATGTTGACTGAATGCATTTACGCTGATACTTATTAGAAATAAAGAAAGGAGTGTTCTCATGATAATAAATAATTAAAGTGATTGAGTATATAAACATAACTCTTTTACTTTATAAATATTTCAATATGAACATGTTGTTTTAGCTAACCAAACAAATATCAAGCTCTCAAACAACTTAAATAAATCCAAATAATAAAAAAAATCTGTAATGGGATTCTAAACCATAAATAAGCCAATCCAGGACCATCAAATGTTCCCGTTTGATAATTTATTTTATGGATTGATGCATAAATATTTGCCGGTAACATCAACACGAAAAACCCAATTAATAAATAAGCAGACCAAACTGAATATTTTGGAATCAGCAGCCCAATGGCCAATAAAATCTCTAAAACTCCTGTCAAATAGATAATGGGTTCTCGCCATGGAATAAAAGAAGGAAGCATCAAGCTCATCCCTTCCGTAAAAACAAAATGACCTATTGCCGTAAAGCAAAGCATTATAGACATTGCAATCTTGGCAGACAGCAATACATTGAATTCTTTCTGAATGAATTTTGTAAGTATTAAGGCACAGAAAAAACTAACCAATAGTACTAATAGAGGCTTCATAAATTTTGTATTATTTGTTTGGAATATCAAAGTCTTTCCTTACCAAAACTTTGAATACACAAATATTATTATCTCCTCTAAAGAATCTGTTTTTTAAAGACCAACAGACGGACTTATTAGACTATTCAAATCAATTTTTACCAGGTTGTGTAGACTAAATCTTTTCACCTCCTTACAAGGACGCAACACCGGAGTATTTAATCCGTATAAATAATATCGGTCCAATGTAAAAGGATTAGAAAACTTTTTGAAAACCCACCAAAACCACAAACCATTGAAAAACAAAACCTTATAAACTTTTAAGCATCAAATACGTTTATTGAAAAATTCTATATAACATTCCACCAAGATGAGACTCATACTTAGCACCCTATTTCTATTCATGCTGAATATCATTCAAGCACAGGAGATATGCGACAATGGCATTGATGATGATGGCGACCAGGCAATTGATTTGCAAGATTCAGATTGTAGTTGCACCAATCAGGAAACCGGTACTTTTGAAGAAGACTTTGAAGCCTACACGGAATGTAATACGACGCTTTCCGAATACCTTTACATAGACACAGAATGGTTGCCAGCAGGTACTCCTCAAGGCGCACATGAATGTGGCTTTCAGGGTGTCCCCCAATTCGGCTTTCCACTTTTACCTCTACCCGTTCCATCAGGAGAAGGTTGTGTAGGAATGGCAGCAGATGAGGGATTAGTAAGATGCTTACCCGATTGTGGCCTACAAAGTGGTCAAACCTACACCTTCAGCTTTTCTGCTGTACCTTACGTACCGAGCGGGACTCAGGAGATAGACTTTGCTTTATATGGAAGAAGCAGTTGCTCTGGAATTGAGCTAGGTCCTGTATCGGTAGGATGGTCTTATGACTGGCTTGAAAACTGTTCCCCTAATTTTCCTTGGACCCCATTAATAACTTATAGTGCCACGGCAACAGAAACGGCAGACCAATGGGAGTCATTTAGTGGATCATTTACCGCTACTCAGGATTACGGAGCTGTGCTTATTGCCTTTGGCTGCAACGCCCCTCAATGGTCTTATGTGGATCTAATCTCATTAAGTGGAGATTTCAATGGTTCAAATTGTGATGAAGCTCCTACATTACCTCAACTGGTTTCTACCTACTCCGGAGATTGCCTAAATGGAGGCAGTATTGAAATCGCGTCTGATAGTGTCCTTCAATATCAATGGTACCGAGATGGAATTGCACTCGTAGGCGAAACAGATAGTATACTACTCATCGACCCTTTTCTTCCCGGAGAATATTTAGCAAGAACCATAAGCTCTAGCGGTATTTGTGCGTTGTCCGAAAGCTTTATTATCGGTCCAGATGATTTTGAATCGATTGACCTAAGTCTGGACTTTACCAATCCTTTATGTATTGGTGAAGAATCAGGAAGCATAAACTCGACAAACAATAGCCCTAACACTCCATACACCTACCTTTGGAGTGACGGCAGTCAGGTAGCCAATATTAACAATCTGGCCGCTGGATCTTATACACTTACTGTAACCGACAATGAGGGATGTTTTGGTATTCAATCGGTAACATTAGAAGATCCTGAGCTACTAACAGTTGATATCATAGACACCCCACCCCTTTGTGCTGAAGAAAATTCAGGTTCCTTAGAAGTAATACCAAACGATTCTGGAGGGACTTACACATACTTATGGGATAATGGATCCGTAAATAGTACAAATTCCAATATTGGCGCAGGTAATTATTCTGTAACAGTTACTGATGAAAATGGTTGCGAAAATGTATACGCTACAAGCCTAGGAGATACCGACAATTTAATCGCAGACCTAATCAATACAGCTGTTGCCTGTTATAATGAAGCAAATGGATCGATAGAACTTATCCCAAGTAACCCAACATCCGCTCTTACCTTCAATTGGAATACAGGAAGTCAAGCCGCTCTTCTCACCGATCTTCCACCGGGTAACTATTCCGTAACGGTTAATAACGAGGACGGATGCACAGAAACCTATTCATCTGTAATTGAAGAAGCTGAAGTTTATTTCTTAACATCCAATATTACACAACCCAGCTTCACAACAGGTGGGAATATTGAATTATTTCTACAAGGTGGGACACCTCCATTTCAGTTCGAATGGAGTAATGGTTCCACAACACCCACACAAACAAACTTAGCTATTGGAACAATAGATGTGACAGTAACAGACAATAATAATTGCCAAGCAATAGCTTCTTTTGAGTTGGAAGACCCTCTTCCGGATAAGGATATTTTAGACAACATATACATCCCTAATATATTCAGTCCGAATAATGACGGGATCAACGATTTGTTCAGAATCTATCCCAATGCAGAAGGCTTAATTAGACGAATAAAAACATTCAAGATATTCGACCGCTGGGGTGCACAAGTTTATGATTCTCCAGAATTAGCCTTCAGTGAAATACAATTCTGGGATGGAAAAATAAACAGTGCGCCAGCCAAGACTGGCACCTATGTTTATGTTATAATTCTTGAAACATATACCGGAGAATTACTTCAATTTAAAGGAAGCATCAATCTAGCAAACTGAATGATTTAAGATTAGCTTAATTAGGATATAGAATTAAATCTTCATACCCTTGTAAGTTGAGTAATACATCCCCTCCTGCAACTTTAAAATCAGATATATCAAACGAAACTGATTTACTTATCCATGCTTCGCATTCTTCTGCATCAAGAAGAGAAAGTCTAATTGACCTTTGAGGAGGCTCAGAAAACGTAGTTGCTTCCGATCCATATAATTCAACCGCCCAAGAGTCACCAGAACATCCACCAGCACTAAATTCAATAAACATACAATCACCATCGATTTGAACATTATTAATTACATGATTGTCATTGGGCCCATTACTGAAAAGGCCACTATCTGCCTGTGCCAGAACTACACAACCCTCAGATAAATCAAAGTCATTAGCTTTACAGCCTAGTAGCAAAAAAGGTACTACAATCAAAAATTGCCAATTCGTTCTACGCATAATTTATTAGTCTTTAATTACTTCAAAGACGTATATCATTTAAAAACCGTTGTGTGTATCTGACTTAATTATTTGTTAAGGCTTGTCTTTAATAATCTTGTAGCGAATCCCCAGGTAGAATTCCCGTCCTCTGGTTGGTCCCCAAACAGAACTGGTATCAAAATAAGGACCAAAAGGATCTTCCCAGGCAAGAATAGGCTGTTCCTGTCTAAAATCTAATATGTTTTCACAGCCAAGATACCATTCCCATCTTTTAAGGCTATAAGTAAACTGGGCATTAAGGGTATAGTAGGTCTCTGAATAATCTGGTCTTCTGTACTTTACAGGATACCCCTGGGTATCCGGAAGTCGCTGAGGGCCATACACATGAGCATTCATATCAAAATGGAATCTTTCTGATTTTGGAGTATAACTAAACGTACCTACTAGCTTGTGCTTTGGATTGAATGGGAGTTCATTCTTTTCTCCATCCACTATCCTGTAAACATCCAAATAGGTATAGCCTGCTTTAAATTCAAGCTGATCCCAAAAATTCAGATAAAGTTCTGCCTGAAAAGTATTACTAACACTTTCACCTTCAAAATTAGAAATGACCGCTAATCCTGGCTCTTTGTTATAATCCGGGAAGATTTGATTTTGAAAATCTGTGTGATAAAAATCTGTACTTAAGAAACCATTTATCCTATCTCCACTGAATTTCTGGGTAAAATTAACACCCATGTTAAGCGCCTTTTCTGGTCTTAATGCCTCCTCAAAAAGGATATCTCTAGAACTTATTAGCAAACCGATATTTTCACTAAACACATTGGCAGTTCGCCATCCTGTTCCGATATTCGCTCTTACTACAGATTGGTCACTTATATCATATTTCAAAAGAGTCCTAGGAGTAAATTGCAATCCAAATTGATTGTGATGATCCGCTCTTATTCCAGCTACCCAGGTAAGCCTCCCATCCAATAATCTCATGGTATTTTCTGCAAAAGCACCTGCTATATGCTCTTGTTTTAAATATTGCCCATCATAATCTCTGGAGGGACCTGAAGACACAAAGGAAATATCCTCATCTATCATCAGATACCTGTAGCTAAGCCCTGTTTTCAATCCATTGTCTCCATAGGAAAACTCATATTGTGCATTGCTATAAACATTGGTCTGAGTAGCATCGTAAAAAACTGTTCCAAAATAAGATTCCTGATCCTGAACCATGGCAGATGCAAAGAATACAAGATTATGCTGATCATTCAGGCGGTATCCAGTCCTGGTCCAAATCTCTGGTTGTTTTATTTGCACCGATTGACCATAGACTTCATTACTACCTTTATCTTCATCTGCATTGAAATCCAATTGACCTCCTACTCTGCTTTCATCCAAATATCGTAAGCCAATTTTACTAAACCATCCCATTTCATGCTCCGATCCATATTTTAATTTATTCGAAAACATATAGCGAGTCAACAAAGGTAAATCCATAAACTCATCTTCATCTCGATCTACAACATCGGCTGGTTGGACCATATGAAAGGCAGCAAGATTACTCCACTTACCTTTTTTCACTGCATAATTGGCATTGAATTGTTTCTCTAGAAAACTATTGACATAAACATTCAAATAAAGATCCTCTGTCTGATCTGGCTCTTTAGTTTCCACATTAATCTGACCACTGATACTTTCAAATCCTTGAACTACAGAATTGGCCCCTTTAGAAATAAAAATATTATCTACCAAGGTACCAGGTACGCTGCTAATCCCATAGGTATAACTTAAGCCTTGAATCATTGGAAAACCATCGATCAAAACCTGATTATAAACACCAGAAAGGCCCAAAATTCGAAGTTCCTTTGAATTCGTAATCACATTTGTGGTTTGTGGCTGAACGCTTGATTGTGTTTCAAAACACCCCGCTAGATCACAACAGGCAGCTTTCCCTAACTCCGTTTGGGTAAGTTGCTCTACTTTTGCTGGATTCAAATTTGAAATAATAACTCCGGAACGACGACCGCTAACCACAACCTCCTCCAGTTCAGCAGAAGGTCTAAGATTAATGGTAATGAATTTATTTTCTGTCAGAACGATCGTATCCGATTGATACCCCACATAACTTACAATCAATGAAAAAGGAAATTCTTCTTCCAGGTATAGATCGAAACCTCCTGCACCATCTGTGAAAGCACCGAATTGGGCTGAAGGACAAAATATACTGGCTCCTATTAAAGGTTCATTATTTTCATCCAACACCTCACCACTTAAGTCCTGAGCAAACAAAGTCATTGGAAAAACAAAACATAGAATGAGCAAAATATCCTTCATAACCACTATATATCTATTTTGAATACTAAAATTACTGAATATTAACACCTAATCCAAGACCGCAAAACCAATGTGAATATTACCGGTTTCCTTATCCACATAAAGCTCTCGATCACTCACCGTACCATAACAGGTATTCGGAGAGCAGAATACAGAACCACCTGCCAATCTAACCCCTTCGCTAATAGTACTGGATGTTATTTCCCAAACATTCCCAAGCGTATTAACCTGATCCACCTCAGAAATAGGTAGTAAATTATCAGAAACTATGGGGCGCGTATCTGAAGCGATAAGCTTCCAATATTCCTCATACGTCGGTAGTCTTTTTCCTACCCATTCACAATAGGCAATGGCATCATTAAAACTCACTTGTGTGACAGGGAGTAGCTTGGAGATCGGTTGACTCAAACCATCGGGCATCCTCCAGGTAGCTCCATCCACCTTTTTAAAGTCATATACATCGACCTGAACAATAGACCACCCATAGCGCTCGGCATCGGTAACATAGGCAGTTGCATCTACAAAAGCCTCAAACTGCTCATAAGTAACCGGACTCAGCTTAAGCCCTTTTTTACTGCATGAACCAGTCAGTGCCGAAAGGATGAATATGGCAAGTAAATTATAATTTGAACGTATCATCATATGCGTTTAAATACTCTTTGAACTTTACTTATCCCCCTCATATTCTGGATTCAAGGTTCTAGGAATTGGGGCATTGGTTTGCGCCCACCAATCCTCTAAATAATTCAATAATTCTTCCTTCTTTTCCGGCTTAGCATCTGCCAAATTTACTTGCTCCCCGATATCCTCCTTCAGGTTATAAAGTTCAACACCATCATCTTCGAAATAATAGTGCAATTTCCAATCCCCATATCTTACCGCTGATCCAGGCCTTGTCCTAAACAGAGAATCCCGATTCTCATTATCGTGCCGCTGAAAGGCTCCCAAATAAACTGGAAAGTGCCAAAACAATGGACGATCGAGTACAGTTTCCTGTTCTTCCAGAATCCTGGAAATATCCTTGCCATCCAAATTCAAATCTTTCGCTTCGATACCGGTATAATGCAAAATAGTAGGGAAGATATCCATATGACTAACGGGCACCTGACTATGCCCATTATGCTTTATCTTCTTAGGCAATACCACAAAAAAAGGCTCCCGAATTCCTCCTTCATAATAACTGCCCTTACCTGCTCGAAGTGGTTTCTGTTTTGTAATACCATACAAACCACCATTATCGGAGGTGAAGATGATAAGTGTATGCTCAAATAACTCTTTTTCTTTAAGCTTATTTACCAGCAAACCTATATTCTTGTCGAGGTTCTCTACCATTGTTGCGTATCGGGCATTAGTCTGGCCATCAGAACCTTCTTTTTGCTCATATTTACTAAGTAAATCCTCTACCGGATGTATTGGAGTATGCACTGCATAAGGTGCATAATTGAGGAAAAAAGTCCCCTGTACCGTATCAATAAACTCTAGGCTTTTCCTCATAACCAAATCGGTAAGATACTCACCTTCATTCCCCTCCAAATCAACATTTTTATAAGGAGGATAATACGAACGTGGATGTCCATTATGCCCTCCACCAATATTTACATCAAATCCATACTCCAAGGGATTTTTACTCAAATGCCATTTCCCAGAATGGCAGGTTCTATATCCATTGGCCTTTAATACTTTCGGTATTATGTCGAAGTCAGGGGCAAGGGTTCTCGTATTTTTAGTTGGAATTAGTTTGCGATGCTTGGAAGCTCCCCGCTCTGATGAATTAACGGTATAAATACCATGCCTAGTTGTCCATTGACCGGTCATTAAACAAGCTCTGCTTGGTGCACAATTCGCAGAAGCAGCGTAGGCATTTGAGAATACCATGCCTAAGGCAGAAAGATTATCAATATTGGGTGTCTCATAGTATGTGCTACCCATAAAACCTACATCCTTCCAACCCATATCATCCACGTTGATCAATATGACATTTGGCCTTTCTGTTTGTTCGGTCAATAGTTGACAGGAATAATTGAGCATCAAAGCTACAAACACTAAGCATATTCTCATTCTAATTAAGCTTTAGTCATTCAGGTTTACCCAATTCATCAACTAAAATAGATAATTTAAAGATTACCCCCCAAGTACAGGAATCAAAACCTTATCATTTAAAAAGGCCTGAATAAAAAAATTATTCAGGCCTTCCTGTAAAGTTATTGCTTTATTACGCGCAGTAAGCTTTTTGCATCTTTAGATTCTACAGCTAATATATAAACTCCAGGAGCACCAACCAGCGTTAATTCTCCATATTGCGTATCCGAATATTCCTGACTCTGAATTTGTCTGCCATCCAAACTCAATACAGTGATCTTAAATTTATCGAAAGACATTCCCATGTCTATAGTTAGGGTTTCTTGAATAGGATTAGGATATACACTCAATTGACTCAAAACTTTTTGTTTAGATGTTCCCACTGGTGTAACCACAAAACAATCTGAGCTTACAGAACACTCATCAGTAGTGATTACTACGGCATATTCTCCATCTGTCATAGGTTCAAAAGACTGAGCAGTTGCACCATCAATAGGCTCCAGAGTAGAACAGTCTATCCATTGATATACGTAACCAATTGCTTCTGCTGTCAAAAGAAAACCATCTTGTATAACTGTATTATTTACTAAGTCTATTGTCAAATCAAGATGCACCGTTGAATCACATCCGTTTATATTTGCACCGGGAAGAATTTCAACATATATACCTGACGAATCTAATGAAAGACCATTAGCAGACCAGTAGTAAGGTTCACAGCTAGTAAGCGTTGTGAATGATGAAGTGGAAATATCTTGAAAAACGGTTCCATCAACCCAATTTGAAGTAGTCCCATTTTGCTCAAAATTAGTTAATGTTCCATCAAAACCATTCCCCGAGAGGTCTTCTGTCACAGTCATGCTTGTATTATCTCCTGCTGGCAGTCCATCATTAAAAGAATAAAATAGCTTTAGATTTTCATCCGTGCTACAATATCCCTCAAACATATGAACCTGAATCTCTTCCAATGTTTTAGCCACATCCCAAATCTTTAATTCATCAATAATACCATTAAAAGGTATAGAACCTCCGTCCACTCGTTGTCCAATCCTTACCGCTTGTTCTTCATCAGGAGTATTAACAGCAGGTAAAGCTTTAGTTTTAACTAGGTCTCCATCTACATATAACTTTCCAATGCCAGCATCCAATACGAAGGCTATATGTGTCCACTTCGCTAAAGGGATTTCACCTGGGTCAGATACAATATTACCTGTATCTCCACCAGAAACATATCTAAGGGAGCCATTTCCATTAATAATAAATGTATTCCGGCTACCAGCAGAATTTAAACCATAATCCAAAATGGCCATATTGCCAGTTGGTACATCTTCATGAACATAAACCCATGCACCAAAGGTTCTGTCTGCATCTCCTAGCACACCTTTATAATCGGTTTGAATAAAATCATTTGTACCATCAAAATCCAAGGCTTGTTGTGCAAAAAAGGGGCTTGTAAATAGTAAGAATAGATAAGTAAGAACAGTCTTATTTTTCATGATAATTGAGATTTTTTCAAATATAGTAAATACTTTTATTTTTAAATCTCCAAGTAAAAACAGTTTGCGAAATGAGTTAATGCACAGCCATATTAGGAGCTTGAATATTAAAATCGTAATTTATACAAGCTATGGATTTTTACTTCTACCTGCCTAAAGGGCATTCATAGCTACCAAGTCCCGATTAAAAATAAAATGTTATGAATCGAATTAAACTCCTCCTAGGAATAATATGCTTACCACTATTGTCCTATGGACAACTAACAGGAACAGTCAATTATGAAAAGTTAGGTATCTCTTTTGAAATCCCTCAAGGATGGAAAGGACAAGAAGGAGATGGTGCTCTATTACTGGGATCTGACAATATCCCTGGTATAGTATTGATAACATCACATACCTATACGGTGGAGCAACTGAAACAAGAAGCACAGAGAGGAATTTATGAGGAAAACGGAACAGCACTTAGTCTGAACGGACCTATTGAGAATCTTTCTGGAAATGCTTTAGGAGGCACATTTACAGGAACGCTTGAATGGCAAGCTGCCAAAGCCTATGTGTTAGGTATTGCAAATCCTTATGACAGTCCAGGTATTTCAATCATGGCAGTAACCCTGAGCCACATGTATACGCAGGAACATGAAAAGGTATGTAAACAGATCTATAATTCATTAAGCTTGAAAAAAGTGGATCGAAGTAAAGAGCTTAATGAATGGAAACAATGGCTTTCCAATGTAAGACTAACCTATATGGATTCGCATTATTCATCAGCATACACAGAAGGTGGAATTTCAGCAGGATATAGTTCGGAAACTAAAATTGACCTTTGTGCCGCAGGATATTTTAACTTTAATAGTAATTCCAGTACAACTTTTAGTGGTGATGGAGTCTCAGGTTATGGTGGTGATCGGGACGATGGAGACGGTCGATGGAAAATAGGTATTGGCGCTTCTGGGGAGCCTTCATTGATTCTAAACTTCCAAAATGGCGAACAATATGTTTACAAGTTGGAATATTACGAAGAGAAACTATTCCTCGATGGTGATCGATTCTTTAGAACTACTTCCGGAGAATATGCCCCAAACTGCAATTGACGGGAATCAGCAACAAGCAATACTTTAACAAGTTGCTTGTTGCTGATTTTCGCTTAATTATTGTTTAATCACCTTCTGAGTTACCGTACCTTTTTCAGTTAGGATTTGTATTAAATAAATACCTGGGGCTAAACCACTCATATCTAAAGAACCATCTTGATCAGACCCTAAGGTACGTCCCTCTAAACTATACAGATTCACCTCAAGCAGATCTCTTGCCTCTATATAAACGCTTTCAGTTACAGGATTAGGATAAACCCGAGCATCTACCTCATTTTCTTTTGGTATCCGAGTACTTACTAAAGAGCAATCACCAGGCATATTTATATCCAGCCAATCAATTCGATCAGAAATCCAATCTTTCATATAGTCAATCTCTGCTTCATAAGATTGAGGGATAGGCTGTGGTTCTATCCATATTTGATTCCCTATAAAATAATCCCAAACCGTAAAATTGCGATCTATCGCATCAGCTGTAAAATCTACTTGCTCATCAATCCAGGCATTTATAGAATCCTTGTGAAAAATAGTCTGACGCATATCCTCCCATCGGCACTTCAGGTGATCCTGAAATATCTCGTCGCTCATCATTCGCTGCCACCAAAGAGGCATGGATTCCAAATCCTCACAATCGTTTTGATTTTGCAAATAGGTCCAACCGGTTGGATCGTGATTTGAACAAACTAAAGACATTCCATAAGTTTGATCAAAATCCCAAATAGGTCCAGCAACAAGCTTACCTCCATCACTATCACGCTCCTTATGCACATAAGAACTCAATTTATACCCATCGGCATTTTTACTAAGCTCATTGATCAGCAAGAAATCGGTAAAAGAATGAAGATCTATGTATTCCGTATAACGAAGGCCTTGGTTGTTTGTAAAATCATTCGAAAAGAGTGCATCTTCGAAGGTATTCATCCAGCTTTCTATATAATTAGCTTGCTGAGGCTTTATTTTACTCGCCTTTGGATAATACCATTGGAAGAACATTGGAACTTCTGCTTGAGATTCATAGGCAGATTCAAAACCATCCGTTTCCATGTCGATATCCCAGGTCCAATCTATTCGCAAGATATAACCTCCTGTCAAGCTATCGCCTGCAAGGTCATCTTCATCAAGTTTAGCTATATCGACACGGTCATCATCGCGCTTGATCTTTTCGGTCAGAATATACAAACCTCGATATTCTCCATTAAGGATCAATTCTACAAACTTCCATTCCGAAGCATAGTGTCCCATTCGCTGAGCCAGGTAAAAACTCATCGGAATTCTCAATTGCGTCTTATCAATAACCATAGCATGGAGTATCCAATCCTCTTCACCACCCATACCAAAAAGATTGACCGATATTTCCTCATTCGCTTCATCCCACAACTCAATCGAATAGGTCTTTTTATCGAATCCCTGCGTAGAATTCCCTCTGGTTTCAATACCAACATAACCATCATAATAATTGAATGGATCGGCTGTATTGTTTAACATTCCTTCCCCATTATAGATAATCCCCATAGTCCCTTCTATCTTAGGTTCATCGGGAATATCCTCATTATCGGTATCAATGATTATGATTGGGTGCTGACTCGATGTTAGTATTTGTGCATTTACCGATGAAACAATAGATGCAGCAAGAAACAGAATGGATATGCAGAAAATCTTTTTCATAAACTCCAAAGGTTTTGATAGTAATTGTATAAGGTAGTATGTATTATAATGCCTAGAGGGTTGCTTTTAGTATACTAAAAAACCCAAACACCTAAAACATAAACCCCTACAATGCAAACAATTAGCATAAAACCTAAGCTTTTTTATAAATCCTCCAACCTAGAAAAATCAGACCAAGTTGCATAATCAATCTAAACTCGGGAATTGGAGATGCTCCTAATGCTGAATGTTCCCGCAAGGCATCCCAAATATGTATTGGAAGAAATAGTAGCATCAAAACAGCAAAAGTCAATCCTCCAAATCTCCTATATTTTCCAACCAATAAGGCAATACCTATAAGACCCTCAGCAATTGCCGCTGCAACATTTGCGAAATCTGCTGAAATAAAGTCAGGTATCAATCCAGCGTAATATTCAGGATAAAACAGGTGTGCAAAAGCACTGATTAAAAGAATTACACTAATTAATATAGGGGCGACCTTTTTCATGAAATTGATTTATAAACTTCAGGTAATTATTTAGAAGATCTCAATATCCACCAAGTGGTAAAAGCTGCTGCGGCAGGCGCGAATAAAAACCCTTCTAAGGTAACCTCCATTACTAAAGCCAGCGGGTATCCTGCCAATGACCATCCATTTGCAAAACCTAGCGTTGCATAAGACACAACTCCAAGTATCATACCTTTCCAATAGGCCGCTTTCACACTCTTATGCTCAACAGCAGGTTCTACAACTAATTTAACAATAGCAAAAGTCATAATTAAGAACCAAATAAGGATTAAAATGGGGTTTTGAACTTCGGTAGCAAATATGTCCTTAATTCCTGCAGCTTCCAGCATACGCTGAGAAAATGGAATACTAAAGAGTATCTGATAGGTAAAATCAAATGCGAAATAGAAAGAAAATACACTTAGGTATTTAAGTATGTTTTGTTTCATAGCTCATCTAAGTTAGTTAGTAATATTTTCTAATAAGATACAACTTTTAAGAAAAAGCCAAGGTCTCTATTTTAAAGGAATCTAAATCCGAAAAAGACTTAAGGAATAGAAATATCATGCTCTAACTCTACAATAATTTCATTCCT
>OMKD01000044.1 GCA_900299495.1 Sphingobacteriales bacterium | reverse complement strand
GCACGTTGTCTGTTGTGCTGACCGTGTGTAGCATCGTTTACACCTGCGAATCCGTGGCGCTTTACAACACCCTGGAATCCTTTACCTTTTGTAGTACCTACTGCATTTACTATATCGCCATCTTGCAATACCTCTTCAAGCGTTACGATGTCACCCAACTGCTTTTCTACAAGATCAAAATTGCGGAATTCCACAACTTTTCTCTTTGGTGTAGATTTTGCATTGTTGAAATGTCCCATCATCGCCTTGGTAGTGCGCTTTTCTTTGGCGTCATCGAAGCCCAACTGCATAGAGTTGTAACCATCAGTATCTTCTGTCTTTACCTGAGTAACTGTGCATGGACCTGCCTGAACTACAGTACAAGCCACATTACGACCTTTACTGTCGTAGATGCTAGTCATTCCGATTTTTCTACCAATAATACCGTTCACGACATCATTTTTTTTGAATCGAGAACACCAAAAACATTGAACTTAATTGAATATGTTGGATCTGTGAGGACCCGAAATGTATCCAGAGATTTTATAAGGAAGGTATAGCCGTCTTTATATATCTCGTAAGTTCAAAAATGGTATCCGTGATTCGTTTAAAATAAAATTTTAAGCGTTGTCCGTCAGATTAAGTTAACTTAACCTGGATATCCACTCCACTAGGAAGTTCCAATTTAGATAGTGCATCCACAGTCTTTTGCGTTGGAGTGAAAATCTCAATCAAACGCTTGTGTGTACGCAATTGGAACTGCTCACGAGACTTCTTGTTTACGTGCGGAGAACGTAAGACGGTGAAAATCTCTTTCTTAGTGGGCAGCGGAATCGGTCCTGTTACAACAGCACCGCTGTTACGAACTGTTTTTACAATTTTCTCCGTTGACTTATCAACCAGGTTGTGGTCGTAAGAACGAAGTTTAATACGGATTTTTTGATTCATAACCCTATTATCAATCTATTAAAAAAATTTACATTATATGAAGGATTGGGACTCGTTCGCCCCAACCCTATTTAGCTTTTATCTCAAATTAATTAAGCTTCAACACCTTTTGCTTTCTCAATTACCTCCTTAGATACATTCGCAGGAGCTGGTGCAAAGTGTGAGAACTCCATTGTAGAGTTTGCACGACCAGATGTAATTGTACGAAGTGCTGTAACATATCCGAACATTTCAGATAATGGCACCTCAGCTTGGATAGAAATAGCTCCACCAGGACGAGTATCTTGTCCTTGTGGTAGTCCACGACGACGGTTAAGGTCACCGATTACATTACCTACATATTCATCTGGAGTCGTTACCTCTAGCTTCATGATTGGCTCAAGAATAACTGGTTTACACTGAGCTGCCGCTGCCTTAAATCCTTCTTTAGCACAAAGCTCGAAAGCGATAGGCTTTGAATCGACTGCGTGTGTTGAACCATCGTAAAGTTTAACCTTCATTGAGTCCATAGTGTATCCAGCAAGAACACCATTGTCCATCATCATTTCGAAACCTTTAATGATTGACGGGAAGTATTCTTTAGGAATAGCACCACCAACAATCTTGTTTTCGAACTGAAGTCTTACTTTACCATCTTTGAAGTCATCAGAATCTAAGAATTCTTGATCTGCAGGTCCTAATTCAAACTGCATATCTGCGAATAGACCCGAACCACCTGACTGCTTCTTCAAACGCTCTCTGTGATCAACAGTGCTTGTCAATGCCTCTTTGTAATTCACCTGAGGTTGTCCTTGGTTACATTCAACCTTGAACTCTCTTCTTAAACGATCAACGATAATCTCTAAGTGAAGCTCACCCATACCTGAAATTACGGTCTGGTTTGTTTCTTCATCGTAGCGAACTTTGAACGTTGGATCCTCTTCAGCCAGTTTAGCAAGAGCCATACCTAGCTTATCAACATCCTTCTGAGTCTTAGGCTCAATAGCGATACCAATTACTGGGTCAGGGAAAGTCATTGATTCAAGAGCAATTGGGTTATCAAGATCACACAATGTGTCACCCGTTCTCAAATCTTTGAACCCTACACCTGCAGCGATATCACCTGCCTCTACTCTATCAATCGCGTTCTGTTTGTTAGAGTGCATCTGGAATAATCTCGAGATACGCTCTTTCTTACCTGAACGTGAGTTGTAAATATATGAACCTGCATCAAGTGCACCAGAGTAAACTCTGAAGAACGCTAGACGACCTACGAATGGATCAGTAGCAATCTTAAATGCAAGTGCTGCAAATGGATCTTCTACAGTTGGTTTTCTTGTCTCACTCTCATCTGTCTTAGGGTTAACACCCTCGATTGCTTCTACATCTACTGGAGATGGTTGGAAACAACAAACAGCATCAAGAACAGCCTGAACACCTTTGTTTTTAAATGCAGTACCACAGTACATAGGCGTGATGCTCATGTCGATAACTGCCTTACGGATAGCCGCACGAATCTCATCAGCAGAGATTGAATCCGGATCCTCGAAGTATTTCTCCATTAGGGTCTCGTCGTAATCTGCAACTGACTCCAATAGAAGCTCTCTTTTTTCAGCAACTGTATCCTTCAAATCTTCAGGAATATCAATTACTTCATAAGTCATACCTTTGTCGTCCTCATTCCAAATGATTGCTTCATTTGTTACAAGGTCAACAACTCCACGGAATGTTTCTTCCGCACCAATAGGTACCTGCATTGGAATTGCGTTAGCACCAAGCTTTTCTCTAACGTCTTTTACAACGTTGAAGAAATCTGCTCCTGAACGGTCCATTTTGTTAACGAAACCAATTCTTGGAACTTTATATCTGTCAGCCTGACGCCATACAGTCTCAGATTGAGGTTCAACACCAGAAACTGCACAGAAAAGAGCAACCACACCGTCAAGTACACGCAATGAACGCTCAACTTCTACTGTAAAGTCAACGTGTCCAGGAGTATCTATAATGTTGATAGAATATTCATCATCTTTCCATCTCCAACTAGTCTTAGTAGCAGCAGATGTAATAGTAATACCACGCTCCTGCTCCTGCTCCATCCAGTCCATAGTAGCTGCACCATCGTGCACCTCACCAATTTTGTGAGAGATACCTGTGTAGTATAGGATACGCTCTGTTGTTGTAGTCTTACCAGCATCAATGTGAGCGGCAATACCAATGTTTCTGGTGAATCTTAGATCCTTAGCCATAACTTAACCCTTAGGAATTTATTAATCTATTAATTAAACTCTGAAGTGAGCAAATGCTCTGTTCGATTCTGCCATCTTGTGCGTATCTTCTTTACGCTTAACAGCAGCACCTTCGTTCTTACTTGCAGCAATGATTTCAGCAGCTAATTTCTCAGCCATACCTTTACCACTACGCTGACGTGCAAACTTAATCATCCACTTCATACCAATTGATATCTTACGATTAGCACGGATTTCAGTTGGAATCTGGAACGTAGCTCCACCAATTCTTCTTGAACGAACCTCAACCTGAGGAATCACATTGTTAAGACCTTTCTTCCATACTTCGTGTTCTGGCTGATCTGTACGATCTTTAACAATTGCCATTGCATCATAAAACACCTTGAATGCTGTGGACTTCTTTCCATCAAGCATCATGTTATTTACAAACTGTGTTACCATTGGATCTTTATACATTGGATCCGGTGAGATAACTCGCTTTTTCGGTTTTCTTTTTCTCATTACTTTTTAAGATTAGCGGTTTCTATTCGAAACATAATTCATTAATTAGTTACTTCTTCCTAAATTATTTTTTAGGACGTTTTGCACCATACTTTGAACGACTCTGAAGTCTGTCAGCAACTCCAGCTGTATCCAATGCACCACGTACGATGGTATAACGCACACCCGGTAGATCTTTTACACGACCTCCACGAACAAGCACGATTGAGTGCTCCTGAAGATTGTGACCTTCTCCTGGAATGTAGGCAATAACCTCAATACCGTTGGTCAAGCGCACCTTAGCAACCTTACGCAAAGCGGAATTTGGTTTCTTTGGAGTCGTAGTATATACACGAGTACAAACTCCGCGTTTCTGCGGACATGAATCCAAAGCTCTAGAATTACTAGCCACAACGACTTTCTTTCTCCCTTTGCGAACTAATTGGTTAATAGTTGGCATCTGTTACACTTATTTTATTTCAATTAATCAGTTTCTTTTCCCCCTTGTTTCCAAGGACTTTAGCATAATTCACTGAACAAACCATGCTTTTTTGCAGGTGCAAAGGTATGATTTAAATCTTTAACAGACAAATAATGACGTAAAAAAATGTACATCAATCTTCTATGCTCCTGCAAAATGTTTGCAAACATTCATCCAGCGGATTTCTAAAGACCACAAAAATAGACTATTTTACCATGAAACAAAACGATTTCAGACTTTATTTCACCTTTCAACTCAGATCTTTATGGCAGGTATAACTATTCGTAATATTCAGGTATCCGAAATGAAAAAAGCATACGAATTGGTCAGAGAATTGGCGATCTATGAAAAAGAAGAAGAAGCCTTTACCATAGGCATTGATGAATATGATGAACAATTCAAGCAAGGACTCTTCCAAATACTTGTTGCAGTTGATCATGATGATATTATTGGAATGGCTTTTTTTTACCCGACCTTTTCCACCTGGAAAGGTAAAATGATGTACCTGGAAGATTTCGTTGTAAAAGAATCCTATCGAAGAAAAGGAGCAGGACAGTTATTATTTGATGCGTTCATCGAAACATCTAAAGCACAAAACTGTAAACTTGTCAAATGGCAGGTTTTAGACTGGAATGAACCAGCGATCAATTTCTATAAAAAAAATAAAGCCACCCTTGAAGATGAGTGGCTAAGTTGTAAAATATTTCTTTAAGTTATACTTCTCTGCCTAAAAGAAATACAGTCAGATCAGCAAACATACTAACTTTAGGGAAGGCATCTTCTACTTTTCCAAGACAAGAGGCTGCCTTATTCCTGTATGCACTTTTTATTTCTTCAGCATAGTCCAAAGCTCCGTACTCCATAAACTTAGACTTTACGAGTTCAACTTTAATATCTTCATTCATAGATCGATCATTGATCAAAGAAAGGAAATCTTCCTGAAGATCTTCCGCAAGTCCTTCAAGAGTCTTTAGGACCAAAAGTGTTTTTTTACCCTGTATGATATCTCCACCTACTTTCTTTCCGAATTTCTCAGGATCTCCAAAACTATCTAAAATATCATCTTGCACCTGGAATGCCAGACCCACATTGATTCCATAGTCATACATAGCCTGCGCATGCTCTAAGCTGGCATCCGCCAACAAAGCACCAATCTTGAGCCCTGCAGCAAATAAAACAGCAGTTTTCCATTCTATCATCTTCAAGTACTCCTCTTCGCTTACATCCTTGCGCTCCTCAAAATCGACATCAAGTTGTTGACCATGACAGACTAACTTAGCTGCTTCATTAAAACATTTGATTATTTCAGCGAAATATTTGTGGTCTGCATATTTAAACAAAAGCTCATAGCTTTCAATCAACATTACATCACCAGAAAGAATCCCTGTATTAACATCATATTTAGTATGAACGGTCTCTTTTCCTCTTCTTAAGGGAGCCTCATCCATTATATCATCATGAACAAGTGTAAAATTATGAAAAACCTCTAGAGCCATAGCTGCATGCCTAGCATAATTCAAATCTCCATTAAAAGTATCCGTGCTCATCAATAAAGCAGTTGGGCGTAATCGCTTTCCCCCAAGCTTCATAATGTAATCAACCGGTTCATATAATTTTTCGGGGAAGGCATTAAAATCTGTTCCTGCCAGATCATCTACAAATACCTTCTGATATTTTAAAAATTCCATATCTCTAGTGATTGTTCGGTATACTACTGTTTAGTCTACCTTTTCTGCTTTTTCCAATTGTAATTTAAATAGTATTGAAGGAATAGAGAACCTAGGACCATACTTTTCTTCCAATTCTTTACATCGGTCCACAAAATCTTCTTTACCATAATCATTTATAAACTGCACAGCCCCGCCTTTAGATGCCGGGAATCCCCAACCATAGATAGAACCAAGATTTGCTTCCTCAACAGAAGAAATCACCTTTTCCTGCAAGCACCATAGAACTTCTATGACTTGCGCGATCAATAAACGTTCTTCTATATCTATTGGATCAAAGGCTAAGTCCGGTGCAAAATGGTCCTGTAAGCCTTCCCATAATCTTTTTTGATTATTTGAATGCATGCTGTAAAAACCATCATACTCTTTCCCTCCTTTTCGATCCATTTCGAGCATCTGCTCAATGACATTCACTGCAGGGTGCTGTATATATTTAGGACCATATAATTCTGCTGCTTGTTTTTCATACTTTAGCACCAACTCCAAAGATAATTTATCAGCTAGCGCCAAGGGCCCTGATGGCATTCCTGTTCCTTTTGCCACATTTTCAATCATAGATGCGGGACAGCCTTCCATCAAAAGACTCACCCCCTCTAGCAAGTACGTATTTCTTACTCGAGAAACATAAAAACCCCAACCATCTTTTACTATGATAGGATATTTCTTGATAGCCTTAACAAAATCAAAAGCTTTGGCAACAGTTTCCTCACTCGTATGCTTTCCTTTAACGATCTCTACCATTTCTGTTCGATCAACAGGAGCAAAGAAATGCAGACCTACAAATCGATCGGGCATTTCTATACTTTGACCAAGCTTAGTAATAGGTATAGATATTGTATTGGAAGCCATCACCGCATAATCATCAAGTTCTTGGGCTGCTTCTTGGACAACCTGACTTTTCAAATGCTGGTTTTCAAATACTGCTTCTATTACAATATCACACTTTCTGAATGCTTTACTATCTTCAGTTGCAATGACTCCCTGTTCAAGGTCTACTCTGAACGATTTTGTAATCAAACCTTCTGCTTCCATTTCAAGCAGTCGTTCCTTGACCAAATCTACACCACGCTCTGCAATTAAACTGGATACATCCTTTAATACCACTTCCATGCCATTGATTAGACACTCAACAGCTATTGCCGTACCCATTACACCTGCACCGATAATACCCACACGTCTTGGTCTAAACTTACTAAACCCCTGTGGTCTGTTGCAGCCGCCAAAGATTTCATGCGCATCAAACCAAAGGGTTTTCATCATATTCTTACAGGTCTTGGAAACTAGTAATTCTGTAAAATACCTGGTCTCAATTTTTGATGCTGTATCAAAGTCCACTTTTGAGCCTTCTGACAATACATTTAATAGAACCTGAATGGCAGGGTACTTTTGTTTATATTTTTTGGCAACTTGGGCGGCCAACAAACTAACCTTCTGAGCCATACCAGGTTCATGAGTGGATCCACCAGGTATTTTACCACCAGGCTTATCCCAGGATTGGATGCCTTTTGGATTTTCGAGAATCCATTTTTTGGCATATTCCATCATCTCAGCCTCTGAGTCTAGAATTTTATCTACTATTCCAACTTTCTTGGCCTCATGGACATTATAATACTTTGCTTCTTCTGCAACCTTAAATGCCTTTTCAATACCAAGCGTCCACATCAATCGAATCATACCTCCATTTCCAGGAATTAAACCCAGTCGGGTTTGAGGTAATCCCATTTTGATTTCAGCATTATCGACCGTCAATCTATAATGAGTCGCAAGCGCAAATTCAAAACCCAAGCCCAGCGTAGAACCATTCATGGCAGAAACTACAGGTAATCCTGGCCGCTCCATATCACGAAGTAACTTTTTAACCTTCTCCGTAAAAACAAAGATCTCCTCTGGATCAACTGCCTCATACAGGTAATCCAAATCACCTCCATTTAAAAAAGTTCGTTTGGCAGAAGTCACGATTACCCCTTTCAATAATCCTTTTGCCGCATCTAGCTTTAATTGTTCCATAACTGGAACAAAGGCCTCAATGATTTTATGATTAAGTACATTATGCTGTCTCCCCTCCATATCAAGAGTCAAAACAACAATACCATCTTTATCTTTTAAATATCTTATCATGAAATGATCCGCTTAAAGTCTTTCAATTATTGCAGCAGTTCCTATTCCTGCCCCAGCACATAAAGTCACACAACCATATTTTAGGTTCCTACGCTCCAACTCATCGAGCAATGTACCTAAAAGGATTGTTCCAGTTGCACCAAGAGGATGTCCCATTGCAATTGCTCCACCATTTACGTTGACTTTATCCAAATCTACTCCCAAATCACCAACAGCTTTTAAAACCACAGAAGCAAAAGCTTCATTGATCTCCCACAAATCAATATCATCCACCGTTAAGCCAGCTTTACTCAATGCCTTTTGGACTGCAGGTACTATACCCGTCAACATAATTGTCGGCTCTGTACTTACTAAAGCAGAAGCTACCAATTTTGCCCGCTTTTTAAGTCCCATTTTCTCTCCAATAGCTGCACTTCCTATCAAGGCTAATGAAGCTCCATCAACAATTCCACTTGAATTCCCAGCGGTATGTACATAATCCAAATATTCCGCCAATGGATATTTAAGCATTGCCATAGTTGCAAATCCAGCCTCTCCTAATTGCTCAAAGGAAGCATCAAGTCTGCTCAATGCCTCTTTTGAAGTATTCGGTCGAACCGCCTCATCCTTTCCAAGAATAGTCAAACCGTTACAATCCACAACTGGAATCATAGATTTAGAAAAATACTCTTGCTCTGCTGCAAAAGCAGCTTTTTTATGTGAGCTCAAGGCAAATTCATCTAATTGCTCTCGGGTAAATCCTTCTAAAGTGGCAATAAGATCTGCAGAAACGCCCTGCTGAACATAATTGTTATTATTAATCAATTCGGGATCGTGTAAAAGTGCTCCGCCATCTGTTCCCATAGGCACCCTACTCATACTCTCTACTCCTCCAGCTACTATAAGATCTGCCATACCTGCCATGATCTTTGCTGCGCCCATATTTACAGCTTCTAATCCGCTGGCACAATAACGATTGATCTGAATCCCAGGAACACTATCATCCCAACCCGCATGCATAACACCAGCCTTGGCAATATTATAACCCTGATCATCAATTGGGGTTACACATCCAATTATAACATCATCAACTTCAGCTGTATTTAACTCATTTCTTTTCTTTATAGCATCAAGCATGGTGGAAAGAAGATCGATAGGCCTTCTCTCATAAAGAGACCCGGTTCTTTTCCCTTTACCCCGTGGTGTCCGAACGGTATCATAGATAAATACATCCTGCATATTATTCTGATTCAAATTTTAGGCCTTTACAGATTTCAAACAAATGTAGTATTTACGCACCTAATGTGAATATAAATTAATTATAAAGTAATATTTGTAGACTACAAAAAACAACTAAACCATACTTTTATCCAAAAAACAACTAATCCAATCCAAAAGATTCTTCAATTCGAAGGCTATTTTCTAAATTTAGAGAAACAATTCAATTCTAATACAAATGGCAAAAAAAGTAAGGTTGACAAATTTTGCGAGATTCTTCATTTTTCTAATCATAGTTGTTCCACTGGCTTACCTTGGAGCATCATATATTAATGGCGAAGACCCCAAAGAGAACATCAATAAATTATTAAATAAGGAAATCCTCCCTACAGATTCAAATCCGGTAATTGAAGAAAGTTCCCCGCAGACAGAAGACAGCGCATCACAAAATGATACTGCTCCTCAATCAGCAGATTCATTAAATGAAGTTAAGGAGGATGCAATAGAAGAACTAAAGTCTGAAGTCAACTTTTACAAATCAAAAGTTGATGAATTAAAAGCCAAAGTTGAAAAACTAGAGAAAGAAAATTACAAACTAAGACAAAATCAATAATGGATTATATCATTCATATTTTAGTAGAAGCAGGAATAATTATCCTTGGTGGGGTGATCTTCAAATCTAATATCAAAATTAAAGGAATATTTTCTGCAATCATTGCAGCGATTGTGATAGCCTTATTGAATGCATCACTGGGTAATGTGCTGGAGTTTATTTTTGGTCCAGTGAATTTTATCACTCTGGGATTAGCCGGACTACTAATCAATGCATTTATGCTTAAAGTAGCTGACTGGATATTACCAGGACTAAAAATAGACGGGTTCTTATACGCAATATTATTGTCCTTAATGATATCAGCAGGTAATTATCTATTCTTATAAAAAACAAAAAAGGCATTCGATTGAATGCCTTTTTTACTAGTGTACCAACATGCTATGAGCACCTCTTGGAACCACTATCCGCTCCGAACGAAGTTTAAGCTGTATTTTTTTATTTGGGGTAAAATCCCAGAAAATAACCTCTCCCTGTTCTTCTTCACCATTTACCTTATTGGCAACTACTGCAAGCATGCTTCCCGATTTATCAAATCGAAGATCACTCGGATATAAAGAAGAAAAAGGATACTCACCTAAAGGTTTTAGTTTTCCGTTCTTCAATATTTTAAAGACAGAAATAGAAGTCATTCGCGTATTGTTCTTATCTGAAGAAGGAAGGTGTGCTCCCCTTCTATTTACGGTAACTAAAAATTTACCATCAGGGCTTAATCTAATCATTTCTGGCCCAATATTAGCAGTTGCTGATTGTAAGAATTCATGCTGCCCTGAAACCATATCCAACTTAACACCGGCAACTGATCCCTTCTTATAATCTTTATTTTGATCTGCAGCATAAAAATACTGTTCATCCAAACTAAATACGCCCACACCCGGGTTGACACCACAATCAACGGGTTGCCCTTTTAGTTCTAATCCTACACCATCCTTATCTTTAGTCAGTCTGTAAAAAGCAACTTTATTGGAATGCTCAAAAGTTACAGCCAAATAACTACCTGTTGAGCTCCAAACCAAATTTGAAATTTGGTCTTTTACTACCAATCCTTTTAAAAACACTTCTATTATATTTGTCACTGCTCTATCCTTCCAGATCAGTAAACTAACTGAATTAGCCTCTGCACCTGCTGCAACTGCCACAATACCTTTAAGATGATTTATTGCAATTGGACCAGCTCCACTATTCAACTCTTCCTCTAGAATTGTTCCATGCTTGGTGTCAAGGATCCTTACCATACCTTTTTCGGTAGTATATGAGGAATAGCCCTGTAGAGAACTGTCCCCGCTTGAAACAAGCACATATCTACCATCATAGTTTGTAACAACCTGATTAGCATATCCCTTAAGAGAATTAGAAATTTCTAAAGACGTAGGATGTTCTTCCGCTTCTTTACGAATGATTAAAAGCTGGTCTTTTCCCACCTCATTATCATTCATAATGACTTCCTGATAATTCTTTTTATCCAAGTCCGAATCTACCAAGATGTAAAGTGACTCAGCATCAAAATCCTCTGGAATTTGAGCATTAATAGCTCCACCTGACACTGCCAACAAGGCTAAAAGTGCATTTTTTAAATTCATTCTTTATCTAATTATTAAGACTAAAAAAAAGCTTTGATCACTAAATTAAAAGTACAATCTAATCCTACAAAATTTAGCAGATATTAATATTTATATTTGTATAATATTATTTCATAAATGTCAATTTTGTTCGCTGCCTAAAAATGCGAAGTGATTTTAAAAAGAGTTTTTTTCTTTGATTATAGTTGAAAATCACTAAATTGAAGCGAAAGTATATCACTAATTAAATCACTTACCTATGAAACTTAAAATTACAATCTCATTTGTAGTTAGCTTCTTTATGTTAGCAAGTTCTGGTTTACAAGCACAATCTCGTGGATCAGTAAACTCCTATCAAGAAATTTTTAGTTTCTCAGAAAACCAAACTGAAGCCGAAATCAATGATCTTATTCCTCTCGGAATTCCATCTTGGCTTGTCAATCTTTTAGTGGGTGTAGACAATGGTATTACAGGATATAAAATCAATTATAATACGATTGATTTCAACAACAATCCTGCAATAGCAACCGGTTTAATAATAGTACCGGATGTATCCTGTGATGTGGATATGTTAACCTACTGCCATGGTACTGTATTCGATCCACTTGATGTTCCCTCAAATCAAAGTGGTGCAGGAGACGGTATGGAAATATTAATTGGATACTATTACGCTGCTAATGGATATCTGACTGTAATGCCAGATTATCTTGGATTAGGTAGCGATGCTACTATCAACCACCTGTATGTTGATGAGAAAACGGAAGCATCTGCAACAAGAGACCTTATTGTAGCGGCAAAGAACCTTCAAAATGCCTTGAACTATGACCTTACTGGCGAATTGCTTATGACAGGATATTCTCAAGGAGGTCACGCTGCTATGTCTACGTTCAGAGACATTAATAACAACCCTGTTAGTGGGTTGAATCTGGAAGTAGGCGGTATGGGTTCAGGTCCATATAACCTTTCTGGAAGTCAGTACGACATGCTAATAGATGATATTTACTATGAGAATCCTGAATTCTTGCTATATGTTTTAGCATCTTGTCAACAAGCTTATGGTAATATTTACAATGTACCTACAGACATCCTTAGACAGCCATATGCATCGAATTATGTAACACATATTCTAGGACAAACAGGAAACGTAGATTGGGTTGTAACACCATATACAAATATGCTTCAGCCAGGTGTATACAACAACCTAAAGTATAACAATAATAATCCAACCAAACAGTGTTTGGAAAAGAGTGATGTCCACGATTGGTATCATACAAAGCCATTAGAAATGTACTATTGTACAGGTGATGAGACCGTAACGTATCAAAACTCCATTGATGCGGAAAATGAAATGGAAGATTACTACCCTTGGTGGAAGTTCTGGTTATTTAATCAAGTGAATGCAGCTTATGCTGGATGGTTTGATCATGGTACCTGTGTTATCCCTTACGCAGTGCTAAACAAACTTGAATTTGAATTCTATCAAAGCTGGTGTTGGTGGTGGTTGAATGAAGCCGATGACAGAACTGCAGAACAAGAAGGTGTTGCACTTCGTTCAAGAATGTACTACAACCTTGATATTGATGTAAGTAGAATGGCCTCAGAAATTGCCTCTGTTGAAATATTCAACTTAAATGGGGAAAAGGTAATGGACGTTAAGCAACCAATTGCTAATAATAAATTGATCAGCATACCTGTAACAGAGCTTGCAGATGGTCTATACGGAATTAACATTACCGATCTTGCAGGAAATACTATTGAAACAGCTGCTCTTAAAGAAACTGTTTCATTGATGACGCATCCAGAATACGATCCAATAAATTATAATAGATCTTTAAACCAGGTGGAGTTGGATCTAAACCTATTGCTTGATGAAGTTATTGAAATCAATATCTATGATAACGGCACAAGATTGGATAGAATCAACGGTATTCAAGAAAATGAACTAATGGTCATAAATGCTGCTAATCTACCTGCGGGTAAAGACCTTGTTCTTCAGGTAACGACAAAAACACACAATTTCTTCCTTCCATTTGTTAAGGATCTATCTACAAATGCAGAGCAAGGAATGTATGTATATCCGAACCCTACTGCTGGAAACTTAACAGTTGAGTCTGATGAATTATTCAGTGCTGTACAGATTTTTAGTCTAGATGGAAAGTTGATGTTTGCTCAGGAAAAAGCATATCCGGACACTAGACATAACTTAGATGTTAAATTACCAAATGGTATTTATCAAATCGTTATAGAGAAAGTAGATGGAACAAAAGATATTCAACGTGTAATATTCAAATAATAAAAAAGGGCCAGTGATTAACTGGCCCTTTTTTATTAAAAGAATAACAATCCAAAGACTATGCTTCCTAATAATATTCCTATTAATACAAGAAGTGGTATGCCAATTCCAATGAACCAAACATCCACTAAAAAGTTCTTTTCTTTTTTTCTTCTAAAAGCTATAATTGACAAGATGGATGCGCTAATTAATGCCAAGAAGCCTAATATGGTCAATACAGCTATAGCGTTCTGAACAACTAAGAGAATGGTAAGTCCAGAAAAGAAAAGAAATACCGAACTAAACAATAAGTTAGCAACAGGCTTTTTTACTTTTTTAGCTCTGGCAGAAAACTGCTTGACCTTGGACTTGAATTGTTTGATCTTTTTCTTAAATTTCAGAAAAAAGTAATTCCCTTTTGTGTCTATTCGCTCTGAATCGACCTCAGCATAAGGCTCTTTTTCATTTACTATCTTGCCTGCTGGTTTTACTGCAAACACGAAGATTGGCAAAAACAATAGCATCATTAAAGGTATTCCTTTTCTCATTATATTATATATTTCCAAATTATTATATTCCGTGTAAAATAATCAAACTTTAATAATTTCTGATTCGAATGAATAATTTCAACCGCACAATTCTAGCATACTTAATATTACTCTCTGCAGTTACTGTATCAACAAATTTACAGGCACAACAAGAATTAAAAGTTGAGCTAATCAAAGGATTAACCCTATTACAATTCGAATTTGGATATGAACACTACAAGTCTAAAAAGATAAGTTTCGTTCACCAAGCTTCCCTCCCAGCTTATAATAAACAAACAAGTGGTCAAGGAAAGCCTTTTTCTTTCAGATATATGTTTGAAACCCGTGCCTATTACCCAAATGCAAATAACCAACCCTTCATTTCTTTTGCTCAACGGCTAAGTTTCTATAGAAATTTTACAGACTACGAACTTGGCTTCTTAATTGGCCAAAAGTTTAATTCCAAAACTCAACCATTTAACTTCGAGTTGAAAATAGGTTACTTAAGGAGTCTAAATAATCAATTTGAATTTCAACCTTTTTTCGACAATACTAATCCGGAGAATAATTTCATTGTTAACTGCACAATCGGATTTAAGCTATAAACTAAAAAGCATCCCCTCTTCCGCTATATTGAACCCCTTGTTTAATACTTCCAGCTTAGCTTCTTCTGAAGATAGTAATGGATTTGTATGGTTGAGATGAATGAAAAAGATTTTTTGCTTCTCTTCAAATGGTACTGCATCAAAAAGGTTTATAGTTTCTTCTACGAAGGGATGCGGAATTTGAGACATATCTCTGCCCCAAATCTCTCCATTTCGATAAAAGGTGGCGTCTAAAAAAGCGAAGTCCACTTGTGAAACCTGCTCTTTTATATCTAAATCCCATTTAGACCATTTATCAATGTCAGGTATAAAAAGTGCAGATTTTTCCGGACCAATTATCTTGTAACCAACAGTTTCACTAAACTCATCTCTATGAGGGACCTCCAAAGGAATAACCTTAATTGAAGGATCCAATTGAATTAAGGAATCAGATTTTAAACCCCTCAATTCAATATTATTTAAACCGACTAACTGAGACCAGGGTCCATTTGCACTTAAATAATTAGCTAATCTAGGCATACTATAAACTGGAACAGCTGAAGATCCTACGGACTCCCTTCCCAGGTACATAAGTCCTGTATAATGTCCCATGTGGGCGTGTGTTATAAAAATTCCATCGCATAAGTTGTCTGTTAACCCTGATCGAGCATTTAGAGATGCCAACTGACTTGGAAAATCAGGGCTTGCTTCAAACATATATTGCCTCTTATCCTTGTGGTTCACAAGACCCAAACAAGTAACTAAGGCCCCTTTCTTACCGTTTTCCAAAAGATTTTCACAGCAGGGACTCTGACATGCTGTTTGAGGAAACCCTGCATCCTGTGCAATTCCAAGGATCATAAGTTCAACCCCTTCAGGACGAATAGGCTCCTTCTTATCATCTTGTTCATTTATATCAGCACAAGAACAACACAGCAATAGGAATAGAAAAAAGCTAATACGCATGTTTTTTTACTAAAAATAAAAAAAGCCACAGAAATTAATCCGTGGCACTATAAATTTATAATCTACTGCTTTCTTATCTAATGACTGTAACATCACCATAAATAGGACAAACACTCTCTCCGGAAGCATCAGTTACTTCCAAATAATAAGCATAGGTTCCAGCACTAACTTGACGGTTATTCACTTTACCATCCCATAGAAAATTAGAACCAAGAATTACGGATTCGGATAGTGTTATAAGGCGTTCACCTGATCGGGAATAAACACTAAAAGTTTTTATTTTCATCTCACTTAAATCTGAGGCTGATAAGGTCAAATAATCATTAACGCCGTCATTATTTGGTGAGAAAATATTTGGCAGAAAAGCCTCAAATGGCCTGATTTCTAGTGTTCTAATACTATCGCAACCGTCAAATGAAGGAAATACATCTTCATAGATTCCAGGTGCAGTATATCCTTCAACTACACCATATTCACAAATACTTGTTACCACATTCGTCCTTACCGGATCGGTTACTTGAATGGAATAAATCAATACAGACAGCGTATCACCATCTGCTCCCAGTTCTACATCTGTAAAATAATCAGACTCCTCATAAACAATCCCTTCAAAAATTTCACCCTCACATAATACTATGTCAAAGTAAACGGTATCCGGGGGGAGGATTAGGTTCGAGTTGCTAAAGCCAATAAATGGCCATACCAGGGCACAAATAAATAGGCCCATTTTTTTAACAGTAATCATTTTTGAGATTTAAGAGTTTAAATGCTCCTCAAAAATACCAAAACAGATTACGAAAAAATATAATTTGTCATAATAAAAAGGAATCGGTGCCTATCAATTAGGAAAAGGTAGTAAGAACAAAAAAAAAGGACATCAAAATGATATCCTTTCCTTAGTTATATTTGTTCCAGTGCCTGAGTAATGTCATGAATTAAATCTTCATGATGCTCAACACCTACGGATAGTCTTACCAGCTTGTCTGTAATGCCAAGGGTAGCTTTTAACTCCGGTTCAACACCTGCATGTGTCATCGTTGCAGGATGCTGTGCAAGCGATTCTGTTGACCCCAAACTAACAGCAAGTTTTACTAATTTAAGTGCATTCAAAAATCTGAAAGCTTCAGCTTCTCCTCCAACTACATCGAATGACAACATAGCACCTGGAGACTTACATTGTTGGTCATAGATTCGTTTCTGCTCAGATCCTTCCTCAAGATCACCCAGATAGTATACCTTTTCTACTTTTGGATGATTATTCAGGTAAGCTGCAACATGTTTAGCGGTATCGCCCTGACGCTCCATACGAACCTTTAAAGTCTCTAGCGACCTCATCAATAACCACCCTGTATAAGGACTAGCCATATTACCCAAGAAAGTTCTTAATACTTTAATACGCCCGATAACTTCGCTTGAACCAGAACAAGCTCCAGCGATCAAATCAGAATGACCACCAATATATTTTGTAGCTGAATAAATAACAATATCCGCACCTAATTCCAATGGGTTTTGCCATAGCGGTCCCAGATAGGTATTATCCACACCTACGTAGACTTTTTTATCTTCAGTCGTGTATTTTTTAGCCAAATCCACACAACCTTTAATATCTACTAAATCGTTAGTAGGATTTGCAGGTGTTTCTAAATAAATATATGCCAATTTATCAGCCTTCCCTGTTTCGATTAGCATCTGCTCAATCTCTTCCATGGATTGACCTGGGTTGAATCCCATAACTTCAACACCAAATTTTGTCAAAACATGTTTGATGAAGTGATCTGTTCCACCGTATACAGGATTTGAAAATAGTAGTAGATCTCCAGGATTTAGGAATTCCATCAGGGCAGTAGAAATCGCAGACATACCACTTTCGAATACGGCACAGTCATCTGCATTATCCCAAAGGCTTAATCTGTTTTCAAGAATTTCTAGATCTGGATTATTTAGTCTGGAATAAATAAGTCCCATCTCTTCCGATTCTTCTTTTTCTCGGATTCCATAGGCGACCTCAAAGAAGGCTTTTCCATCTTCTGCTTTCTGAAAAACAAAGGTAGATGTTTGAAAAATAGGGCACTTTACGGCTCCTTCTGATAATTCTGGCTTATAGCCATAAGACATCATCAAACTTTCTGGTTTAAACTTCCAGTTTTCCATTCCTAAACGATTTCAAATTCAATAATAATTGGTTATAAACCTAAGGTATAGGCATACCCTGTTTCTAATGGCGCACAAGGTAAGCAAAGCAATTCAAATAATTTAAAGCGCTCAATACATTATTTTTTTTTAAAAGCTTAGTATCTTATAAGTGAAAGACTAACATAATCGGAAAATCTTTTCAGATTATACCTTTCGCTTACAAAAACTATAAATCATTAATAATGAAGAAACTATTACTAGTATTTACATTAACCATTAGTATCCTAGGATTGAATGCCCAAAGTACGCACAGGGTGGATAGCCAGGCATCCGGCTCAAACGATGGAAGCTCCTGGACAGATGCCTTTACCAACCTCCAAACGGCTTTGGACAACGCAGCTGCAGGTGATGCAATTTGGATTCGTACCGGAGTTTATGTTCCTGAAAATACAGATACCATCACTTCTGTTTATTCGATTAACAAAGTATTGGAGATTTATGGTGGATTCCTGGGAGATGAAAACGACCTGAGTGACCGACCTACTGATGGAAGTGCACCGACTATACTATCAGGAGATATTCTTGGTGATGATGATCCTACAGATAATACAGCAAACAGAACGGATAATTCAAGGCATGTTGTATATGTAGATAGCTTGATAAATGGAACCACTCTTTTCGATGGATTAATTATATCAAACGGAAATACATCTAACTCCAGTGATTTAGATGCAATCCTTACACATGGTGGAGGGATAATTACGTATTCACCGATCACAATAAATAATGTGATTTTCCGTAAGAACTTCGCTAGATCCGGAGCAGGTATAGCTTTAATGGAAATTGGAACACAGGGATCATCCGTGACGAACTGTACCTTTGAAGAAAATACTGCAGCATCTCAGTCTGGAGGTTTACTTATACGAAACACAGCTAATATAGCGGTTAGCAATTGCCAATTTATCAGCAATGAAACTAGCAGAGGGGCTCTATATCCATTAAGATCGACGAATGTCAATATTAGTGGCTGTTTATTTGAAGGTAACCAGAATCTAAATGGATTTGGAGGAGCATTTTTCTCTTGGAACAATGAAAACTTAACCCTAGACAACTGTACCTTCAATGGCAACAGTAGTGTAAATGCAGGATGTGCATATATTGATGGAAGAGAATTACCGGCCAATACGACCAATAACTTAAGTATTACGAACTGTACCTTTAATAGCAATAGTACCATCGACGGTTTTGGTGGCTGTTTATACTTCTACCAAATGGGCTATGTTATGGATGGCTGTACCTTTGAAGGAAACATCGCCAATGGTGGCTCTGCAGGAGCGATATACAACGGTGGTCCAAACAAGACATTCAGTATATCCAATTCAGATTTCATCAGTAATAACGGAGCATTTGGAGGGGCAATGGCATCGTACTCTGCAGGAACTATTGGTTCTGTGGATAATTGCTACTTCAGCCAGAATTCAGCTAACACTTCAGGTGGTGCAATTATCACAGGATTTACAGCAAATGTAGCTTATACAAACTGTGAATTTGAGGCAAACTCGGCGAATTTTGGAGGAGCAAGTTTCAACCAAAATGACTCAACAGTAGTGACCTTTGAAAATTCCTTATTCCTGGCAAATAATTCGGAGAATAGTGGTGGAGCAATATCAATTTCAGGAGGACTGGATGTTTCATTCAGCCAAACTGACTTTACAGGAAACAGCTGTAATGGTGTTGGTGGAGCAATCAACTTTTTTGAGTCCGGAGGTGAAGCCAGTCTTGATATGTCAACGCTAACTATCAATAATGCAGGCTTCCTAGGGAACCTTGCAGGTACTCAAGGGGGTGCTATTAATATCAGTAATGTTGATTCAGATATCACAAGTGCTTATTTCCTACAGAATCAAGCCAGTGAAGATGGTTTCGGAGGTTGCATTAGTGTAAATGCCTTTGATACCACTGCCATAGAAGTTCATGTGACTAACTCCACCTTTGCATACAATATTGGAGCCCTAACAGGCGGTATATCACAATGGACCAATGATTCTGGTAATACCACTTTATTCCTACTAAATAATCTATTCAGTAATCCAGACTTTTTCAGTTATGCCATTGAAGATGGTTCACCAGAAGTTGTATCTCTTGGTGGAAACTATATCAGCGATGCTACTTTATCACCTTATTTGGTGACTGAGGATATAGAGGATATAAACGGAGATCCTTTATTTACAGATGTATTCTCATTTGATATTACCTTACAGCTCGAAAGTCCTTGTGTGGATGCTGGTCTTACTGATGGTGCACCACTTACAGATATTCTTGGCAACCCACGTGTTGATGGTGTTGACATTGGTGCTTATGAGAATCAGAAAGTAAGTAATACTAAAAACGTTGGGGTCAATGACCAACTTACCATCGCTCCAAACCCTGCAAGTAATCGTGCCATTTTAACCTTAAACAACGATTACTCAGGAACAATAAAAGTTGAGGTATATTCAATGGATGGAAAGCAAGTCTTTACAACAAGAGCTGAAAAATTCACGGAGAGCTTCAATTATGAATTGAACACCAGTGAACTTGAAAATGGTATCTATATTATCAAAACAAACTTTAATGGAATCAGCGCGAGTCGCCCATTAATCAAGCAATAAAAAAAGCCCCGGAAGTTTTCCGGGGCTTTTTTTATTAGATTTTCACAATCTTATAGGTCCTCGATCCGTTGTCGGTCAGTACTCTAACAAAATAAGTACCTGCCTCAAGATCTCCAACATACATATCTATTCGTCCAGAAACAGTAGCCATCGCATCCACTTCTCTGCTTTGAATAATCTTACCAGATACATCAATCAGCAAGAATCTTGCATAACCCGATTCTTTCCTGGTCTGTATTGTCAATAAATCATTTACAGGATTAGGACTCACCAAAAATGCATCTGCCGCCAGAACTGACTCCTGCACGGAAGATGGAGTTGTTGCAAAGGTGTTTGAATAACTGATCACATAACCATCAATCATGTAAATAGGATTAAAACCATCCGTACAGTCAGAACAGGTTAATCCTGAAACACAATTAGGATTATTCACATGACACTGATCTACATAACTCGTTTGAAAGATATAATCCAAGGTAAATGACTCTTCTGAAGTGTATGCACCCAAATCAAATTCAAATGGAGGTGCAATTGCACCAGGACACCAACCTGCACGTTCGAAATACCAAGTACCTTGCTGATTCAGACAGTTATCCGGATTCGGATTACATACATTATAAAGATACTGTTCAAAGGTGTTAGCGCCATTAACTGCAATATTATGGGTTGCATAATAGAACTCCGCAGCATTTCCTGTATTGTTTTGTCCCCAACCATGTCCAGTTGTGGTTAAACGTAGTTTGGCATCCTGCGTATTTTCAGGAACAAGAATCTCTACAGTTTCCATAGGCTGAAGATTTGCAGGATTACCAAAAGGTGCAGCATTCTTATCCCAAACCTTTGTTATTGTTCGGTAAAGCATATCTGGCTCTCCTTCTTCATATTCTAAACGAAGAGTGAAATCCCATCCACCTGTTCCCCAAGTATCAACAAATACTCTGAACTTCAAAGCTCCCTGCATCAAATCCATAAAATCAGTTACATCTGCAGAGTGATAGCAACCAACTCCATAAGGAGTCATATAGCGTATAATTTCAATCCATTGTCCATTCGGAGCCTGAACTTCAAGATATGCCTTTCTATCCCAATCATCACAGCCACCAGCAATATCCGGACACGTTACATCCAAATAAGCCGTTACACTTTTATAAGTTCCCAAGAACTGAGGCATCACAGTATCTACCTCAATGGTACGACCTGGACTAGGAAAATTAACTAGTACCTTATCCATTGCAAATACGGTCATAGACTCTCCAGACTCTGTTACTTCAATGGTTTTTGTCAATACATCACTTGAATTACCATTCGACCCTATACTGGTAAGCTCAAATTCATAGATCCCTGCCGCTCCTGGCTCCCATAACGCAACATAAGCACCATCAGAATAAATGACCTCTATTTCTGCACCATCTACAACTGCTTTTACATCGACAATATTCAGAAATCCTGGCTCAGCTATCGAGGCACTTATATATACTGGATAAACTCCATCAGCAGATTTTACAACTGGAAACTCTTCCGTCAATCGAGTACTGATAGTTGGGAAATAGGTATTCAGGTCAATAACATCAAACCCGATTAATTGCTCTGCAGGATAATGAGTAGCATCACCATCATTGTAAGCTCTTAAAACAACGCTTCCAGCAGCTCCGCCAAAAGAT
>OMKD01000043.1 GCA_900299495.1 Sphingobacteriales bacterium | reverse complement strand
GTTTTTATTCAGGATAATATTCGCTTGCGTATTTATACTGGTGATATCCCTGCCCTAGATGATCTCCTACGATATTAAAATAACACTCCTCCCCTTTTCCAAAGGGTAAAATAACTAAGGGTTCTTTCAAAGATACTTTCTTGAGTGTCCACCCTTCAGGCAAAACAACCTCCAAATTAGGTGCTCCTACTTCAGTAGCGTGCATTACATAGTAATTACCTTGATTATCAGTCAGCTGATATATCTCATTTTCAAACCGTAGTACTTGACATTTTTTAATAACCTTCACAACCAGGTAACCTTCTTCAGGCTTCAACAAATCTGTTTTAGAAGGTATGAAATCAACAGCCAAAGGTTGAGCTAATTCAATCCAAGAATGGTCTTTATATGCGCGTTCAATTAGACAGTCTTTTCCCTTGCAATTAGAATCAGCACCAGGAGAGCGAACAAGTGCCGTTTTGTTGATTAAGATGTGTCTGTCAATGTTTTTTTGCCATGGAAATCTAACTTTAAATGCATCCCATTCAGAGAGTGGTAATGGATTTGAGCCACCACTGATAATAACCATTTTCTCTTTTATATTCACGAGTTCTTTAGCCAGCCCAACTTCTTTCCATTCCATATTCTGAGGAACTTGAAAAGCTGTTTGTGTGGAATATTGTATTCCTGCTTCTTGAGTTGTTGGAAAACTACAGGAGTTAATTAGAAAACCCAATAGTACTATTGTATATAAATACTTATGCATCTTCGTTCGTTCTTTCTTAATCATTACTCCGGTTGTTTGCGAATTTTGGTTTTCCTAAAGTTTAATGATCCGCTTTACCTTCCATTCATTTGTCGAAAGATCTTTGACTTTAATTATATACATGCCGTTCGGAAGTTCAGAAACATCTACGAACCCTGAATTTTCAATAATATTAGCAGTCTGTAGGATTTGTCCATTAAGATCTACTATTTCTAGTTGGTAAGGCGTTGATGCTCCTTCTATAGTAAATTGATCAAACACAGGGTTTGGATAAATGGAGATATTATTTTCACTAACTTTTATATCCTTTATTGCCGTTGGTAATGAACAATTATTCAAGTGTCTTACTAGAAACTCATTGCCTGTTTCTCCATTCGTTGTATTCACTGAAAGAGCAGAGATATTTGCTTTAACCTCAACAATATCAGCAGCCAAAGCAGCATTATGAATTTCTCGACCATGAAAAGCATGATGGAATAAATCTTGACTTGGATGAATTGCACTAGATTGATTGTTTATAAACATTGGAGGATCATCCTGAGATAAATGTGAAAGTTGATCTACATCCGCTCTATATTGGATTAAATTGGGATCATATAAAATTTGATAGAGTGAGTCAAAGCCGCCATAAAAACTGGAAGCTCTTTCAAACCCCATTAAATTTGCCATACTATCAAGTGTGTAGTTAGTCCCATTTCCATCAAAGTCGTTGAATACCTGAGTCTCCCATTTATACAAATCTAGCGTTGCTTGAGCGTTATATATATCAATGGCACAAACTCTTGTTGACTGTTGTAAAACAGGATCCACAGCATCCGGGTCTGCCATATCAGATCGCGTACCCAACCAGTAGCTTGTACTTGCTCCTGCAGAGCGCCCCTGTAAGGCAATTTTCTCAGTATCGATATGTAAGTCATCTGAATAGTGACGGATAAACTGCAGGGCTCTCTTCCCATCATTCAAGCACTTAATTACTCCTTCCGTATCAGGTTCATTATTGTCAATAAGACGATACCCCAAACTGGCGTATGCAATTCCATTTTCCAAAAAATACTTTATATCTGCTTGACGGGCAGCAGAAGTTAATGCAATATTTGGTGTTCCAGAAATATAGCCTCCACCATGAGTGAAAACCACCAAAGGAAAGCTACCTGTAGTATCTGGCAAGAACAGATGAAATACTTGCCCATTTAGGTCAATATCATCGTAATTGATATTTAGGGCATAAACAGGATTTGGAGAGTCCACATTGAAGCTAGCAGGGATCGCGTTAAATTGTGGAGTAATTTGTCCTATTGCAGAAAAGGTTAACAACAAAAATGTTGAAACTACTAGATTCAATTTTATAAAGCTATTCATCGAAAAAAATTTAAGGAATAAAATAACCTGACTAACCTATAACAGAGACCTACTATCTCATACAACCCTCAGTTACAGATTAAAATAACAATAATTTCCGAATTCAAGGCCAACGATAACAGATACAACTAGAACGCTGAATCAATCGTAATTATGATTACTCCTTGTTTTGTTCAGTTGTTTTACAAGTGCAAGAGCATTTCAAGAATAGTCCTCTCATCATCACTCTATCTGCCTCAATAAATCTTCGGTTAATTCTAATTCAAAAAGTTTCTCTACGCTTTCGCAAGCCTCTCTCATTTGTTGTCTAACCTCTAGTGCCTCTTTAGGTAACTTAGAGTCTGATCTATGCAATGTGTCTCTATCTGGCCATTGAGCATATGCAATGAAAATGGAATCACTTTCCTTATGCAATCTCGAGCCCAGACTGTTTTCATATTCATAAATAAACTCCGTTAATTGTTTCCAGTTCTCAACGAAAGTCTCGGTGTGATTCGGCTTCACTTTAAACTTAAGTACTACTGCTATCATATTAGTTTTTTCACCCATAGCAGGTCAGACCTCCATATGTGACCCGTCCGACTTTAGATGGATTGATTTAATGCGTTGTTTTGATATTGCTTTTTAATTTCTTCAAAATGATCTCTTGTCAATTTATATCTATGTACTTCTTGCTCAAAATTTAATGATCCTGGAGTCGTTATGTATCTTTTGACAAATTCAAACCCGATTCGTTTAAGGGTTTTATTTGGCGCGTGGTTATGAGCGTAAGGTTCACACCAAAGTGTATCGAGTTTTAACCGCTCAAAGAATGCAGGAATTGATTTCAGAACCATTGTTGTTCCAAGACCTTTTTGCCTATAGTCTGCAGTCCATAAATGTAGATGCATGGTAGCTTCTTTGCCATAAATGATTCCATTCACATTGCAATGACCTACTGGTTTTCCATTTAGTTCCAGAATCATTGCCATTGAAGCCTTACTGAAGTCAGGCAGGTTGATTTGGCTAGTCAACATTCTTGTTAGACCATTTCTAGTTGGCAATTTATCTAAGTCAACTCCCATACTGACCAAGAACTCCTTGTCAGAGTTTAGCCAATAGTCAGCGATATACTCGATATCATCTATCCTTAGGTCCCTAATGTTTACTTCCTTTCCATTTGTCATTTTAGTTCTCAATCTTTGTTACACCCCCAAAAATTGCCGCCCAGATTATTCCATTTTTATCTTTTGTAAGTTGCATTATATGGATACTGGAAACATTAGAATTTTGATTGGTGTAGGTCTCCCATTTGTCGTTTGTAATATCATATCTTATAAGTCCAACGCTGTTTTAGTTATATGGCTTAGCCAGCCTTTGCCCGCAATGGCAGCATACTTTATTTAACCAATGCTTTTTTCTTCTTTATTCATTGATCCATTTCGGTCAATATTTATTCTTCTATTTTCCTCCAAGATTCATCATGAAGCTTTTGATAGTCTTTATTGAAAGGGTATCTTCTTTTTAACTCTTTAAGATATAAAATTGCTGATTCATAGTCTTGATACTTTAGAGCATTATCGACTAATTCTTTTAGATATTCAGTTGTCCGGTAGTCACAGGGTACATCGAATATCAAACCTTCTCCCATCTGATAAGCAATTATTTCTATTGTTGCTTTTTCTTGTTCCGAATTTTCTTTGTGAGGATTTATGGTAAATCTGATAGAAACGTTTAATTCAATTTTGTTTTTATTTTGAAGCCATGAGTTTTCAATAACATTAAATACTTTCCTTATTTCATCTTCAAATAGATGTCCAATTTCATTAAGAATCTTAATTGTTTGTTTTGAATCCTCTATTGTTAGGTAAACTAGAGCAACACCTTCTTTACAATTTTTATTTGCAACTGAAGGGTATTCAATTTCAGAGAAAATTTCATTATAAAAGCCATCTACTCCACCTTCAAAATTTTCATTTAATATCTTATGAAAGTAAAGCGTATCTGAATTCCAGTCACCTAATGAATTATATCTTTCAATTTCGTTTTGTCCTTGACAATAGAAATGCATTGAAATTAAAAGCAGAAACATAATTACTTTATACGCACCCATTTTTCATCTGTGCTACTTAGTTTATAAATAGTCTGTTAAGTTTACCTAACCCAACTGTACGACGAATATAATAATATAAATAACCAGATAGATATTGTGACGATCAAGAGAGTTGAGACCAATCAAATAATAATGATGTACAAGCAGATTATTGATCTCTATCCTGAAATAAAAAAAGAGGTATTAAATCTTGTGAAACGAGGTAAAAATCCTTACTCGATTCACAAAACCCAATACCTCTTGAACTACAACAATCTATTCAAGGCTACAGGTCAAAGTTTTACACCTCACGGGCTTCTCATCCTTCAATTTACGTAAAGGATTAGTCCGTAAATTAATCCCTTCGTATAGACTGCAAGTCTTCAGCTTAGGTTTATAAGTTAACCGATAGTATTTCCATTGTTATTTTTCTTGTAAATAAGTTTTTCCGATCGACCTTTCCTAAAAATCTTACTATTATCATGTGTTCCTTTTCGAAGCGCTTTTTGTTCTTCTTCGGGAAGTTTGACGATATCTTGGCATTCGGTGGAACAACAATTATCTAGTTTTTCCTTACAAGCATCACATTGAATAAGTAATAAATGGCAGGCCTGGTTAGCACAATTGGTATGGGTATCACAAGGAGTGCCGCATAGGTGGCAATTGGCTATAACATCATCCGAAATTCGCTCTGCCCTTCTGTGATCGAAAACAAAGTTTTTTCCGATAAACTTGTTTTCCAGTTCCTCGTTTTCCTTTACTTGCTGCATGTAGTGAATGATTCCACCTTCCAGCTGGTATACATTATTAAAACCTTTGTGCTTAAAATAGGCACTGGCTTTTTCACATCGGATTCCGCCTGTGCAATACATAACCAGGTTCTTATCCTCCTTATGCTCTTTCAGGTCTTCTTCGATAATGTCAAGGGAATCGCGAAAGGTATCCACATCTGGTGTGATAGCCCCTTTAAAATGACCAATCTCACTTTCGAAATGATTTCGCATATCAACAAGAACAGTGTTCTCGTCTTCAATCAATTTATTAAATTCTTCTGCTCTTAGGTGCGTTCCTATTTTGCTCACATCAAAAGAATCGTCATTGAGTCCGTCGGCAACAATTTTATTTCGAACCTTAATTTTCAATTTAAGGAAGGATTTATTGTCTTGCTCAATCGCAATATTCAAGCGGATTCCATTTAAGAATGAAATACTATCCAAGTGAGTTTTGAAAGACTCGAAATTTTCAGCAGGAACAGAGATTTGAGCATTAATCCCCTCTTGGGCAATATAAGTTCTACCTAAAACATCCAGTTTGTCCCATTCAATGAATAGCTGATCTCTAAATTCCTTAGGATTTTCAATATGATGATAAGTATAGAAGGAGATCGTTAAACGGTCCTTTCCAGCCTCATCAATCAATTGCGCTCTTTCTGCAGCGCTTAACTTATTGTACAGTTGCATGCTATACCTTTTGTTAATAAATGATTGAATTAAAGCGCAAAGATAAGATTCTTATCTTAAAGGGTGAAATATAATTGGGTTTTGAGGGATTGTACTTCCAATTTAGGATTATACGAAATGCTAAGCTTCCCATATACAAATGATGCTGACCAAGTGGGACGAATACCTGCACGTACATTGTTGAAAAAGCCTTTTTAGGTTATTCGGATCTGCCGAGAACAAGATAATGTTAATTTATTTTATTTATTGAAAGCCAAAGGAACAGTGTAAGTATTATAAATTCAAACTCAATTTACCCTTTTCCTAATATAACTAATGCAGCATAAAAATCAGGAGATTTTTGATCAATTCCTGATTTTTAGACTGCATTTGTTTCTTTCATTTACTGGCACCTAATACCTTTATGCCGTTCTATACTTTGTTGGCTGCTGATTTCATTTCTTTAATTAGCACTCTCCTTTTCAGCTTGTTTTTTCAATTCATATCGTTGAATGAAAACCCATAAAACACTGGATAATGCCCCAAATAAAACGGTCGATAAAATATGAAAAGTACCATCCTGATAATAATCAATTAATGCTTTAATGAATGCCACAAAAACTCCTAAAATCAAGCCCCATTTAATAGCTCTTTTTGTAATTGAACCCATATTATTTATTAAATTTTAGTAATATCTGAGAAGAATAACCTATGCGGTGTAATAACATTATTTAATTAATGCCAAGGTTAATTATATTAGGCGTAGCCTAGCGATAGGTGGCTAGGAACGTTATAGCAATTGTTGGCTGCTGTTTTTTTTATAATAGATCTATTAGATCAACTGTTCCGTTAATAATCATTTTTATGTACTCTAAATCTTGGTAATTCATGATCTCCAATTTTTGTAAAGTTTCATCTCTTTCTTGAAATTGATTATTATAATGATAGGCAATTGCTAAGTTTCCAAGAATTCCAGGTCTATGATTAATCAAATTCAGACTTCGTGCTTTTTCTCCTAACTCAACAGCTTTTGGATAATTTTCATTTTTTAATTCAAGCATAAGAAGACTTGAATAGGCATTTGGATTTCTAGGATTTACTTTTATAGCTTCCTCATAATATTTTCTCGCACCTTCATAATTCCCTCTCATCCTTTCGATGACTCCTAAGCCAACAATGGCTCTATCATTTTCAGAATCCAATTCATAACCTTTCTTAAATCCTAATTCTGCATTCAAAGTGTCATTTAATTCCAAATTAACAAGCCCTAAGAACGCCCAACCTGATGTCGAATTCGGATATTCTTTTAAAAATTCTTCTAATTCAGATTTGGCAGTTTGATATTCACCCTGATAATAAGTTTTACTTATTCTTTTCAATGAATTTGATTCAGGTGCGTCCATTACTTGATTGAAAATGAAATATCCTGCAACAATAAAGAGAACTATGCTTAGTATCTTTTTCATCTTTTGATTTTTTCATGCTTACAGCCATCGGTTTTGTGTATGAGACCTAGCTACTTTTAACAGCTATGGTCATCCTACACTTTATTGTAAGCAGTTACCTTTTAATTAACTTGTAAGTTATCTGATTCGTATTGTTTAGGATGGTCAAGTAGTATATCCCTGACTTTGCTTCAGGCATTTTTATAGTACCCGTACATTTTCCTTCAGACACATTTCGCCCAAAATAGTCATTAATAATGAAGTATTCGTCACCAGTAAGATGCTCAATAAAAATTTCATCTGAAAACGGATTCGGGTAAACTTCATACCCTTTTTCGAACATATTCTCTTCAATACTTGTCAAAGGTGTGCAGTAGCTAACATCAATTTCGCTGAATAAATTTGGATCTTGATTTGGGTCTTCGACCGTGCTGGCCATCATAGAAATTTTAACAATCGCATCACTTGTAGAAAAACAAAGTTGATGAAAATTGTCATTGTCATTAATATCTGCTATCGAAATAGGTACGTGCGGTATCAGAACTCCAGCACTGTCAGAATAGCCAATATAGTACTGAAATAAGTCAGATTCGGCATCAGCACTTATATATGGTGTGATGCCACCATTCCAGGCAACTTGAATCGTTTGTGTTCCTGAACTACATTCATTCAGATTCCCATCAATTCTTTGAGCAAAGAATAGACTTGGACCATCAGCAAGCGGAATAACATTCGTGGTAGTAAGTCCGTTTAGGTTTATGATTTCTGAACAAGCGGACTCTCCGGATAAGGTATCCCTTGTAAATAAGTCCCCTACAACTCTAACCTCAACTGGTGGGTTGGTAACGGCGGTACCAAATTCACCTAACAGAAGTACAGTGCGATTTTCTCCGTTTTCATTAGC
>OMKD01000042.1 GCA_900299495.1 Sphingobacteriales bacterium | reverse complement strand
GTCGTTTATCCCATCATTATTGGGAGAAAAGATATTAGGAATATAGAAATCAAAATCATAGAAACAACTAAGGTTGAAATTCAAATCGGTGGGTTCTAAACATACTCCGCAGTTATCAATTACTGCAGATCCATTGGGAACTCCATTACAATCCGCACAAGATTGATTAAACATAGAACTTGAAGGATTCAAACATTCCCCACAATCATCCAGCACTGCTGTACCATTGACAACACCCAAACAATCTGTGCAAGAAGCATTGAATAAAGGATCTGTAGTTTCCAAACATTCCCCACAATCATCTAGCACTGCTGTACCATTGACAACACCCAAACAATCTGTGCAAGAAGCGTTGAATAAAGGATCTGTAGGTTCCAAACATTCCCCACAATCATCCAACACTGCTGTACCGTTTACAACACCCAAACAATCTGTGCAAGAAGCGTTGAATAAAGGATCCGTAGGTTCCAAACATTCCCCACAGTCATCCAACACTGCTGTACCGTTTACAACACCCAAACAATCTGTACAGGATGCATTGAATAAAGGATCCGTAGGTTCCAAACATTCCCCACAGTCATCCAGCACTGCTGTACCGTTTACAACACCCAAACAATCTGTACAGGATGCGTTAAATAAAGGATCCGTAGGTTCCAAACACTCTCCACAGTCATCTAAAACTGCTGTGCCATCCACAACCCCCAAACAATCTGTACACAGAGTATCCAATTGTATTTCCAAGGAGCTTACCACTTCGCAACCTAGATCATCGGTTACAGTCAAAAAATAACTTCCGGATTCCAAAAATGTATTGGCAGAAGAATCGGGAAAAACACCCCCACTCCATTCGTATGTACTTCCTCCTGATGCAATAATAGTTGTGCTGTCACAGCCATAGTAATCTCCAGATAAACTCACAGGGAAAAGCGGAGGATTTAATCCCCAGGTTAGATTTGTATAATTTTCAGGAGTAGACGAGTATATAGTCAAACAATCAAAATCACCCGGAAAAAGTAAAATCGCATATCCTTCAAATCCATAAATAGTAGTATCACTCAAATAATCCATGCCTCCACCATCATAAACAACCTGATAAGGAGAAGATAATTCAAGGGTAACATTAGTGCTAGGACTACCTAAGGAAGACAAAAGAAGAACTGGATTGGAAACAGTTTCCGAAAAACACATAGTGGTTTCACCTCCCACACCAGCTGACCAAGTAGTCCTTGGAACTGTACTATTCGGAATCACAGAAGGAAAGCCACTGAAAGTTCCAAAGTTATAGATACCTGGAGTAGAGCTAAAATTATAATTAGCCGATACCTCAACAGAAATATCCTGTCCGCCTTGGGTTATTGTTCCAACTGCAGAATTACCTAAAAAGCCGCTCCAAACCGCCCAATTATATTCTTGATCGCATTGAGCCTTTAGATCTATAAAGGAGCTTAATACAAACAAGAAGAAACTGAAACTTTTAATTACAGAACTCATAATAATCAAATAAAAAATTGATCATCATCTACTTTGCTTACAAGTGCAAATTACTAAATAAATAAGGGTTCTTGTACTTTTTAGGTCAGACTGAATGAAAAATGAACAATATTAGCCTCAATAGTTCATGGTAAAGGAGAACATCACTAGGAACTTTAACTAGAAATGCGATTAAATTTATAAGGAAACCATACGTTAAAATTGAAAGGCAAACCTTAGACCAGCCTGAAGAACTTGCTAGTAAGTACTTCATCAAAGGCCATCAAAATACTATAATAATAAGTTTACTCCCTCATCATCCAATAAGGTAGTTCCAATAAATGGCATATCCATATCAAGCAGTGCATCACTGATTTTTTCAGTTTCAAAGCGGATACCTGTATCCGAGAATGCCGTCTCATATCTAAAATCAAAATCTCGCTCTGCAGGTGCCTCCCAAGCTTGAGGGTTGTGACAGTGCGCACAATTGATTTCTAAATAAGCTCTGGCTCTATCAGCAATATTGACTTGATTATTTTTGTAATCTGGAAGTATTGTAATCTGATTGTGATCAAAATCAGAGAGGATGTTTAAACTTTGCAAATACTCGATTTGATGGATGGTATTCCCACTCCGCTCAACTATTCTATTTAGATTCCTCAACTTGGGTCCTATGGGGGTAAGTGCAAGATCAGATTGATGGCAGGTCATACATTCATTTTGAGTAGGGACATGGTAAAGTGTTGATATATTTTTACCATCCTTATTTATCCAACTCACAGAAGTATCAAGACCATCCAACTCTAAAGTCGCTTCAGTTTGTTCCTCATTCCATATGTAGGTTGCTAAATTCCAAGCATCATTTTGCTTTATCAATAACCGAGTTTCTATAATCCGTTTTCCAAGCTCAGGAGATCGTTCATCCAAATAATAAAAAAAGGTCTTCGTTAATAGAGTCCCATTTGGAAAATCCAAAGTACCATCCGCTTCTTTTTCCACCTGGAATCCTTCTGGCACATGAATGAGTCTTTGCTTGTAGGCGTAATCCATAAATAAAACAGCATTTAACTCCAAGAGATGAAAACCTGCTGTTGGTAAAAGATCAGAAGGACTTCCTTGAAAAATATTATAAGAGGACAAGCTATCTTTGAAAACAATAGTTTCTGCAAAATCAAAATCAGGAATTTCAACAGCTAGGTCAAAACGATCCTAATCACAAGCAGAAATACCCATAACTACCCCTAATAAAAATAAAATCCGCTTCATTCACTTCACTTTTTTCGATTAAACGCAAAAATAAACAGCTATAGTCTGCTAACTATTGAAAAATAATCCTCTGAAGATTATTTAGATAGGCTTGATCTATCGATGCCCCTAAACCTATTCCCTCAGGCAAAATTATTTCACCATGTTCACCATACTGAATCCCCCCTTGTACCGGATCTTCTACAAACATCAAGGGCGTATCAAAATCAATGTATTTAACTGCTTTACTACTCAAAGCAAGATGTGCAGAAGCAGTAAAACCCAACCTGGATTCAAGAAATCCACCAATTTGAACATCAATATGATGTTGCTCTGCAAGTCTAAGAATCTTTTGCGCGTTAAATATGCCTGCGGATTTGCCTAATTTAATATTGAACAGATCACAGGAATTGAAATCAATAAGTTTCTGCGCATCGGAAGGTGTACAGCAGGACTCATCTGCCATGATCGGTATAGAGCTATGCATTTTAATGGCTGAAAGTGCCCGAAATTCACCTCGAGTGATCGGCTCCTCACAGTATTGAATATTATAAGATTCGAGATCCTTCAAAAGATTGATAGCCTCTTCTTTATGCCAACCTTGATTGGCATCCAGTCTCAGTGGAATATCCATTCCTATTGCTGCTCGGATAGCTTTTATCCTTTCTAAATCAGCCGCCCCCGATTCGCCCAACTTTATCTTAATACATTTAAATCCTTTTTCAACAATATCCAATGCATCTGTAGCCATCTTGGATGCTTCACCTAAACTTACTGTGTAATCAGTAAAATAATTCCTATCATTCGACCCTCCTAAAAATTCATACAAGGGAAGTTTCGCATGCTGAGCAGCAATATCATTTAATGCGATGTCAAAAGCACTTTTTATACTTGAATTACCAAAAATCACCTGATCCATCTTTGCAGAACAGACTTCAATCTGCAAGGGATCATTTCCAATTAATGAATTAGCCAAATAGCCTCCAACCACCACGCAGGTATCCATACTTTCTCCGTTGATAGAAAGAAAAGGACTGCACTCTCCATAGCCTATAAGGCCTGTATTGGTATGGATTATAATGTATACATTTTGAGCATGTTCCAGTACCCCAAGTGAAATCACAAAGGGATCCTTTAACTTAATACTGGAAGGACATATTTCAATAGCTGTTATCTTCAAAGGCCAATTTTCTTATAAGTTAAGGTTTGCAGAAAATAAATGCACTCCCCCTTTTCCTGTGAAAATTGAAATAAAAAAGGAGCTGATATGAATCAACTCCTTTTTTTATTACTAAATAAATATATAATTAAAGATTGGCCTCAATCAAATCCCTGATTTTATCGGAAGAAGGTCGAGGTGCATCTGTAGAAATCACCTTACCATCTGCAGAGAAAAGCATAAATCTTGGAATACCAAAAATTGCATAATCCTTGGTTATTTCACTCCAACCATCTGCCCACAGCTGTGTTCCGCCTAACTCTTTATCCTGAACCATTTTCATCCACGCCTCTTTATCTGTATCAACAGATACACTTAAGAACGTAATTGATTTATCGTGGTAATCCTCCTCTAACTTCTGTAAGCTAGGAATCTCTGCTTTACAAGGTCCGCACCAGGTAGCCCATACATCCACATAAACCAAATTCCCTTCGAATGAAGACAGTGAATAATCCTGACCTGTAGTATCTGGATAGGTAAAATCAATAGCCAAATCACCTTCCTTAGGCATATTATCTCTATTTTTCTTTCGAATCCTTAAGGTTTCAACAACAGCCTCATTCCAAGCACGTTCTCCTTTAATAAATTCTTGATCAGAAACCTTCGATAAAAAAAGCTCTAAAGAATCTGCATAAGCATCTACCCTATTATAAAAGACTTCACTATCTAGGGAGTCTATTAATCCATAAAAGTTGAAATCCATGGTAAGGGTTTGTTTATGCATCTCGTACTCCCTTTCATCCATTTCAAATTCTGACATTCGCTTTTGATATTTAACCATGCTTGCTATAGATTCGTCAATAGCCAGAATCTCCGCTTTTACAAAAGTACTATCTTTCATAGCATCCAATTCCACTAGTAAGCTCGATTTAAATTCATCTAAAAGGCTTTTGTACTCTTCCTCAGTACTCATATAATAATTAGGCCCATAATAAAAATCGCCCGCCTCTTCTTTTAAATACTTTTGAGCCAAGTAATTAGAAGCTGCACTGCCTTCATAGCTTATAGATTCATCATACTGTGATGGATCTATACTTAAACTGATTTGGTCTCCAGGGTTTACATACATCTGAGTCGTTTCAATTCCATGCTTAAAGGAAACAAAAGTGGCAGAATCTAACTTTAGACTCAAGGTGAAACTTCCAGATTCGTCTACCGGAGCAGAATAGCTTGTATCTTTAAAAACAAAGCTTACTTCCTCACTAATTGGATTGATAATTTGACCAGATAAGGCTACTACATTTGGATCTTTTTCAGCACATGAAAAAATAGATAGAATCAGTGCAAAAGGGATTATATGTCTAAGTAACATAAGAATTGGTTGATTAGAAATTAAATAATAATAAATAACAAATATTAATTATTATTATTTCAAATGAAGACACATTTAACAAATCCCACACCAAACAATAAACTATTAGTAATTGATTAGACTCTTGATAGTAAATAAAGAACATGCTAATAAAAGTATGTTCCCTAGACCATTTACTTATTTAAGGGTTCGCTCTTTTAACCGCTCGAAAATTCTACGATGAACGTAATATCTTTTCCATTTTACGTCCCTTAGCCAACTCATCAACCAGCTTATCCAAATACCTACATTGCCTGGTCAAAGGGGTTTCTATCTCCTCTATTCGATATCCGCAGATGGTACCTTTAATCAGCTCAGCGTTTGGATGGATACTTGCCTCACTGAAGAATGTTTCGAAGGTGGCTTTTTCCTCAATAAACTGTTTAAGCCGTTCTTCATTGAACCCCGTAAGCCATTCTATAACCTGATGTAATTCGGCAATCGTTCGGTCTTTCTTTTCAAGCTTTGTCACATAGTGTGTATATATAGAGGCAAAGGTCAACTTTGCAATACGTGCATCGTGTTCGGGTGTTGTTCCCATATTAAGCGTGTTAATTTGAGTGACTATTTAATTGATCTACTCTAGTAAAAGGAGAGCATCCCAATATTTAATCTCTTTAATTTATTAAAAATTTTATCCACATGACAGATCTTATTTATGGAAATAAAAAAGCGACAATAAAATTTTATTGTCGCTTTAATCATTTAACTATTATTAATTCTAATTTCCTATTGCACAGGCATTGCCCTATTCACCGGCCATTCATCTTCTCTGCCTACTTTCCAGCTTTCTGTTTTCAATTCTTCTTCAGTCAAAAGACAAGCCTCCAAGTCAGCTTTAATCTTTTCTTCATCCATATCCTGGCCAATAAATACAAGCTCATTTTTACGATCACCGAAATCTTTATGCCAACCAGATTCTATTAACTCTTTGTGTTCTATAAATGAAGCATATCTTATTCTTCGTTCATAAGGCATACTACTCCACCAAACACCTGCACTATCTGCTCTAAGCGAGCCACCGGCTTGTCCCCAGGCCAAGGCTTGTTCAGGGCGGCTTGATATCCAAAACAAACCTTTGCTACGGATAACTGTGTTTGGAAATTTATCTTGTACATAAGCCCAGAACCGCTCTGAGTGGAAAGGTTTCTTACTTCTGTAAACAAAAGAAGATATTCCATATTCCTCCGTCTCCGGCGTATGACCATCTTTATTTAATTCTTCAATCCAGCCAGCACTTTGCTCAGCTTCTTCAAAATTGAAAAGACCAGTATTTAATATAGCAGATGGTTCTACTTTAGAAAAACTTGACTCCAAGATACGAGCACCAGGATTAAGCTTTTTAATAGCAGCCTTTAGCACGCCCATATGTTCTTCTGAAACTAAATCTGCTTTATTGATAATGATTACGTTAGCAAACTCAATTTGATCAGTTAATAAATTAACGATCGTTCTGTAATCTCCCTCAATATCTGTTAGATCTCTATCCATCAACATTTCAGGACTACCAAAATCCTTAAAGAAATTAAAGGCATCAACAACCGTTACCATAGTATCAATATAGCTGAACTTGGACAAGTCAATACCATTTTCTTCATCTACAAATGAAAAGGTCTGCGCCACAGGAACGGGTTCACTGATACCTGTACTTTCAATCAACAGATAATCAAATCTATTCTCTTTAGCCAAACGCTCTACCTCAACCATCAAATCTTCTCTTAGAGTACAACAGATACATCCATTGCTCATCTCAACTAGCTTCTCCTCCGTACGAGATAAAGTATTCTCGTTCTTAACCAAATCAGCATCTACATTGACCTCACTCATATCATTTACTATGACTGCTACTTTAAGGCCTTCCTTATTGTGTAAAATATGATTCAGTAATGTTGTTTTTCCTGCACCAAGAAATCCACTCAATACAGTTACCGGCAATTTATTTTCCATGCGCTTCCGTTCATTTTTTTGCTAAAACAATGTGAATTTAAGAAACACAATTTATAAATGCAACAATGTTGCATTTATAAATTAAAAAGCCTTTCCTTTGTTACAAAGAATTGAGCATAACCAGTATACCTGAGCAACACTCACAGTGTCTTTTTCATCAATTGGATAAACTCTTGGACCACACTTTTTGTCCGTTCATAATCCACAGAACGCTCACTACTCCCTGACTTCAAGTATAATCTTCTATTCACCTCTAGCATAATAGACTGCACATTCCTATTCTTTTGATAATATTCCATAGGTACTATAGAGCCACTAAAAGGAGCATTTAAAACACAAGTTAAATTTCGCTCGGCGAAGAAATTCATGGCTGCCTCTATCAAATCCTTTCGTGTATGAAAAGCATCAGTCCCAATATTAAAATCTGGTCTGGGAACAGATTGATCTGAATTTCTTCGTAAGGGGGTATCCGGAAAAGAATGACAATCCAAAATAAGTGCAGTCCCAGATTCTTGAAGCTGACCTTTTACTGCCTCAGTAAGTTTCTGATGATGTTTAAAATAATAATCAGTTAAGATGCTAGTACGCAGTTCATCAGAGACAATACGCATCTCTTTACCGGACTCAGTTTGTGTGTAGAGCACCCCCATACCCAATTTAGCCATGGGCTCCAGATTATCATCCGCAAATCGCTCTGGATCACAGAAAATTCGAGAGAAATTGGCCACTACAGAAATACTATCATCATCTTCATAAAGATCATTGGTATGCCAATCCGTGAGTATTAATAATTCATGATCGATTTCTTGCTTGTCAATTTGAAAGCCATCTAGGTAAGGAATATTGATAGAGGCATGAGGGATGTGCAGGATCAGTTTTTTCATTTGTCTTAATTGGAGTATTGAATAATAACAGTCTGCAAATTAAACAAAACTGACCGCTTCGACCCTTACCTCAGGACATAGTAAAGTCATATAATTCATATGACATTGGAGTTCTCCAAAAAAAAAGATCTATTTCTTACTACTAATCTTTGAAAGATAAAAAAGCCCTATAAATACCCAGATCACATTGACAGCAGTTGAAGGAAATGCTCCGTAATATCCTGAATTGACAATCAAGAAGATACTACCACCAATATTCAAGCCGTGATAAAGTTTTGATTCAGGGTCAATACGTTTTTTACTCACCATCCAATAGGCAGCTATTAACAGTACTGAACCTGCCCACCCCATTATATCAATCAAAAGATTCTCCATCTGATTATTGTTTTAAACACTCAATATACTGACAAATTAATATTGTTATCGTTTGTGCATTTTAGAGACTTTACGTCCTCACTAGATTCATAAATCTATAAATTGTATAATGAGCTCACTTAGCAATTCCTATTCTACACTTTTTTTATATCGATCGTAAGCTTCCGCAACCTGATAAACTTTAT
>OMKD01000041.1 GCA_900299495.1 Sphingobacteriales bacterium | reverse complement strand
GGAGCGTGTTTTTGAGTAAATTATAAAAGTCTTATTCTGTGGAATAAGGCTTTTTCATTTAAACTTGATTAGTTATATTGTTTTTTCTTAAATGTTTTGTTGAAAACAATTGAACCGTATACCCAATATGAAAACGCTTTGCCAAGCTATACTTATTCTCTTTATTACTGTTCCTTTCTCCTTATCTGCACAGATTCACTTCGAAAAAGACTTTCAGCTCGCACCCGATAATTCGAATTTCTATAATTGGGTTGAGATTGATGGTCGTATGTTTTTTGGAGCCAATGATATTCATTACGGACAGGAATTATGGATGTTTGATCCTGCCACCGAACAAGCTTACCGTCTGAGCGATATCAATCCTCAAGCAGGTAGCTCCTATCCTCGAGGTATGCTTAAGCATAGAACATATATCTATTTAAATTAGGGAATTAGGAATAGTTATAAAATCAGGATGTTTGGACAATAATAGCTACCTGGTATAGGTACCAGTTGGAAAGAAAACAAATGAAGATTATGAATTATAAATGGATTTTTAGCATTGCCTGTTACTTGCTTATTTATGGCTGTATTACTCCTATGGAATACTTTGAAAATGGAGACTATAAAATGGCCTACAACAAATCAATGAATAAGTTGATTGAAAATAAAGATGTAGAAGAAAACAAGCTGGTATTATGTAAAGCTTTGGATAAGTTGGTCCAAGCGAATGAGAATAAGGCAAATTTATATTTGCAGCATGATGATTTGAGGAAAAAAGAAAAGGCAATTAGCCAATATGACGCGAATATATCCTTATTAAACAAGAGTAAGGTTTATACCGATGGCAAGTATGATCAGATGCTTAAAGAAAGTATAGCACAGAAAATGGCAATCAAGGAATCCTTATATCGAGCATACTTTGAAAGAGGGGAGTCTAACTTGGAAACTTACCATCAAAATAAAACAAAGGTAAATGCACAGCAAGCTTATTACGCTTTTGTAAATGCAAAGAAGTTTAGTTTGAAGTCGGAACAGCTGGATTCACTAATTACTGTTAGTAAACATCATGGAACAGTGCGAATTGGTTACACCATAAGTCATCCCTCAGGGGCTGTTGGCTTATCACGAGATGTTGATAAAATCTTTGAAGGTCTCGAAAATAATTCAGGTAGGTTTCAGTCTTGGACTTCTCATAATACAAGTGTACCCGCTCATTTTGATTGTCGTATTCATTTTGATTTCGGATGGCTTGATATTGATGAGGATAGCGATTCTGATGAGGAGGAATACGAGGAGGAAATAGAAGAGGATGATAAGGAAATTGAAGTTCATGCCACGGTCTTTAACACAGTAAATGAACGTGAAATTTCATTGGATATGACAATGGAGGTCGATGGTAATCAAAACTGTAGCTTGAGCAAAGAGCGATTTAGTAAATCTATCAAGGAAGTTGCTACTAAGACGTATTTCAAAGGGGATAAACGCGCATTGCCGGCATTTTACTCTAGTAAAAATGAAACATTAGGGGAGGAGGATGAAGCGGTTATTAACCTGATTAAGGCGATGTTTGCAGATGTTTGTGCATATATAGATTAGTCAGTAACTTCAGTTTATCTTTTGATAATGACGAATAGCTATGCCTTTACGGTAAGAATCATCTCTCTTGAGATAGTTACTATCAAAAGTAAAAAGGGAAGACCGTAGTCTTCCCTTTTTACTTTGAACTATTTATTTAGCTTAGCAGGTGTAGGATAAGCCGGTGGACTCATATCCTGCACAGGAACAGATTTTAATTGCTCCATCAATTCTTTAACGGCGCGTTCCAATTGCGGATCGCCTCCCGCCTCTACAGATTGTGCATCCTGACGAACGGCAATATCTGGTGCGATACCTACATTTTCACCAATCCATTCTTTTTCAATCGGATCAAATACCGCGTTATCGGGTGCTGTCATACTACTACCATCAATAAAGGCGTAGTGTCTGGAAGATTTTACTAATCCTCCCCAAGTGGTTTGACCAATTAGCAGACCTGCATTTTGGTGTCTGAAGACCCATGGGAAATAATCACCTCCGGATCCGGCCATTTCGTTGATCAACAAGACCTTTGGACCGTGGATTCCTGCTGGTAAGCTAAATGCATGACCGCCAGGCACCTCATTAGTAATAGCTGCACGTAATTCACGGGTTAGTAGATCCACCATATAATCATCCAGTAAACCACCACCATTGAATCGCTCATCTACAATAAGTCCGCGTTTATCTTGTTGAGCAAACAGGTAACGGTTGAAAGAATTGTATCCTGCTCCCGAGGTATTAGGTACCCAAACATAAGCTAGCTGTCCATTGGATAGCTCATCAACTCTTCGTCTGTTATCCTCTACCCAAGCTCTCCTGCGCAGAGAAGATTCACTGCGTGTAGGAATAATGATTTCTGTAAAGCTTTCCTCTGCTTTTTCATCATGGCTGAATTCTATACTGGTTTGTAATCCATTTGTACCTGCCAAGGCCTCAAAGATGTTATCATTGGAAGTAAGCCTTTGTCCATTTATGGAAAGGATATAATCCCCTTCTTCTACCTGAATACCTGGTCTGCTCAGTGGACTAGATAGTTCTGGATTCCAGGATTCTGTTGTGAAGATGCGCTGTATTTTCCAAAGCCCATTTTCCTGTACTAGATCAGCACCTAAAAGACCAGTAGGATAGGACTCTAGGTCTGGGAAGTCACCGCCTCCAACAAAACTATGCCCTACGGAAAGTTCGCCATTCATCATATCCAGGATATAGGTCAAATCTGCACGATGACGAACATATGGAATCAATGCCACATAGCGATCATAGACTCTGTCCCAATCACGTCCATGCATATTGGAATCGTAGAAATAATCTCTTTGGTATCTCCAGGCCTCTTCGAATACCTGTCTCCATTCAGCTTTAGGATTCAGGTGCATTTTTAGAGAAAGCTTTATCCCTTTGCCTTTACCCTTATCTCCGTTGGTGTCAAATGTTTTCCAGTTACCACCAACTCGAGCAATGGCCTTTTTTCCATTGGCAGAAGTGCTAAATTGATCTACCCCACTAGTGAATTCAGTTGCTTCGCGCTTGCTGATGTTGAATTTGTGAATCGTCCATCCTGATTTACCTGGAACACGTTCGGTGATGAAAACACTTCCTTTAGGCCCTGCTACAGTCCAACCGTAGGACTTACCGCTGGACATTGGCAAAGCGATTGTACGCATAGCAATACCCTCGAGGTCTACATATACGGAATCATTGGATTCTTTCTTTTCTTCCTCATCTTTTTCCTGGCTTTCTTCCTCATCACTTCTTGGCTCAAACGGTGAGGGATCCTCTTTGCGCAGGTTGATTAGATAAGGGGTAAAGCTTGGTCTGCTCGCCATAGAACTTGTATTTGCCCAACCTGAGGATAAGGCAAGATCAGTACTTGCTAAGAAATAAAGATACTGACCACTGGCATCCCAGGATGGGGCAAGGGAGTGGGCCATTTCATTGGTCACTGCCATGGTTTTGTTTTGCTCCATAGACCAAAGGTATATACGCTTAAAACCAGTGTCTGAACTTTTAGAATATGCCAACCATTTAGAGTCAGGTGACCAGGTAAGTCCTAGGTTTCCACGCTCGATATTGCTACCTCCGTTGTCTATGGTTTGGATAGTTTCTGTTTCAATATTCAGAATATTGATGCGTACATCATCATCATTGAAAGCAATATACTTTCCATCCGGGGACCAAGCCGGTTCCCAGCCTAGTTTCGATACCCCGAGCGCGATATCTTTTTTAGTACCCTGACCGGTTTGGTCTGTTATTCTTAAAACGTAATCTTTGTTGCCTTCATCTGAAAACCAGGCAATCTGAGAGCCATCCGGTGACCAGATGGGTCTGCGATCGGCTGTTCCGGAGCTATTGGTAATATTTCTACTGTTTCCATATTCTACTGGTACTGTGAATATCTCACCACGTGCTTCCAGGATTGCACGCTGACCTGTTGCTGAAAGGCTAACAGAAGAAGCACGTCTGCTAACATCTTCCCATTTTTTCTCTGCCCAGGGAAAATCACCTAGAATAGTAATGGTCAGCGGGTTTGCTGCACCGCTTTCAGGATTAAGTGTATGCAGTCGTCCGTCTCTCTCGAAGAGTAGGTTTGAAGCATTACCGGAAAGGGTTTTTATGTCTGAACCTTCATATTTCGTCAATTGCTTCAGACTCTTATCCTTGATCCCATATACCCATACATTCATTGTTGCATCCCGATCACTTAAAAAGTAAATCTTATCATTCATCCATACAGGTTGAATATCGGTGGTCTGTTCATTTGGAAGTAATGTTTCCTTTAGACTTTTAACATCCAGTATAGAAAGAGGAGTGTTTTGTCCACCTCTGTATATGCGCCATTCCGAATCCCAGCGTCTGATGCGGTCTATGATCATTTGTTTTCCATTTGGGGAAAAGGCTGCATCGGTTGCCCACTGCTCAAACATTTTAAGCTCCGGTCCTCCATCTTTGGACACGCTGTATAATCGATGGACTCTTGAAGGAGCACTATCACGATCGGTCGCATAGTAAATATCTTTCCCATCATTAGTCCAGCCTCTTACAAAGGCATTACTCGGGTGAAAGCTCAATCTTTGTGGCTCCCCACCTTCGATGCTAACGGTGTATACACAGTAGCTACCTGTTCTATTGGAGGAAAAAGCGATTTGTTTTCCATCTGGTGAAATATGTGGTGCACGCTCCGTTGCAGCTGTACTGGTAATTCTTGTGGCTTGTCCGCCGTCAGTAGAACTTACCCAAACGTCACCACCATAGATGAAGGCGATATTATTTTCTCCGAGATCCGCTTGCTGAAGTAAAAGCGTACCCTGCGAAAAAACGGGGGATGTGAGTCCTAGAAGTAGGACCAAAAATGAAAATGATTTAAGCATATTTAATGGTTATTAGTCAAAGTGAATTGCTTTGTTTCTTTGAAGTTAATAAAAAGACCTTTTCTGTTATAATTGGTCATGGATTAATCGACATACATAGTCTTCTGAACTATTGACAACTCAGATCGTATTTTTAGCACTCAAAATATCTAGGCAATGCGCAGGTATTGAGCTTTTAATCCGCTATTAAAATGGGAAGGTGGTTGGTTATGGTTTATAATAAATTTAAGGTCTTATCAAGCTGGCTTAAACTGTATTGGTGTAGTTTGTAATGCCCGGGCATCCAACCCAAAAGAAAGCGTACAAAATCAGCCCATGCAAAGGCATAAAGCTTCCTCCATTCCTGTTCAAGTTCCTGATATGCTGCTGGACTTAACTTGGGGCCAACCGCTTGCTGAAGTATATGGAAATAATAATCCAGAAGTTCGTTTTCAAAAGCTGCACATTCTTCTCCGGATAGGCAACTACTCATGAAATACATCACATCCTTGATACCACAGCCTTTACCAATATATTGGAAATCCACTGCTGCGACTTTTTGGTGATTTTCCGAAAAACAGAAGTTTGCCAGCTTCGCATCTCCGTGGATGAAGGTTTGATACTTTGCTGTATTTAGAACCTCGTCGATCTGCTTAGCATACTTTTTCAAATGACCGTATTCCAAAGCCTCCAATTCCTCAGGGCGTGTATCCAGATGCCAATAGCTTCCGATTGGCCAAAGTTGATTAGGTTCTTCTTGAAGAAAGGTAGCATGGAAATGGGCTAGCCAATGCAGGCAAACTTTGATTTCCTCTAAATTGATTTGACTTAGTTTAGCTGGAAAGTTAGGTTTCAAATCTTCCAGAATGATCCATTGCTCCTGATCTTCTTTATAGCTGCCAATAAGCTCGGGTACTTTACAATGATTTGTGCAACGATTAGCATAGTGGGTATACCAATTGGTTTCTACCGCATAGGAATTGATCTTTCGCTGATGGGAAATGTTTGTATGCCAGCCTCTTGGATGCTGATTGGCTTTCCTAAGGTCGATATGTTTAATGACTACTTGTGTTGGTTCACCATTTGTTAAGTAATATCGATCAATAGATCCGTAATCACTCCAAAGGGATTGGATATGCTCTTTTTTAGATATGGATTTTGCCTGCATTAAGTTCAGCAGGAATACTTTGAAATTTGGATTCATTATTATTGTCTAAGGCAGCATGAAAGTATAAACTTCTGCTATGTTGTGCAAAAGTGTATTGGAAATATTTGATTTATGATTTTATTTCAAGTATTAAATTTTGTTTATTGTGTATATCAAAAGATCAAAGACAATGAATGTAAAATACCCCTTGATTGCACTTCTAGCAGTCTTCTTTTCTTTCCATTCCTATGCGCAAGAGGAGACTAGTAAAACGACTAGTTTAGGAATTGCCACAAATTTTGATGTTTTCGAAGAAGTTAGTTTTGGTGATCAAACGAATCAATTCTTATTATCACTATATGTGGACAGAGATATCAATACTTGTTTTTCTTTAGGGCTTAAGGCCGGAGTTTCAAAGGAAGTTCTAGGTTTTGGTTTTTCTTGGCATCCTGATTTTATTAAGTATTATGGACTTGAATTATTTAGTAGGATCAATTTTTATGATACCAAGCGATTTGATTTTTATGTGCGTCCTTCAGTTAATTATCAATTATCAAATATTGAAGGTAGTAAGTTGATCAAGACTGCTGCAGATCTTGGGATTTCCTATGACTTAAAATCTAGATTTAATCTGATTCTGGAAAAAGAAGTATTTAGCTATAATTACCTAAAGAATTATGATTATTCTAATCAAGAAATTTATTTTAATTCTTTTATTGAAGGATTTCGAGCAGGTATTGAATTTGAATTTTAAGCCATAAAAACTAATATGAAAAAGAATATTATTATTGTTGTCCTTTGTTTTGTTTTTACTTATTGTTCGGCTCAGGATGTTCAGAAGAAATGGTTGATTGGGTCGTCGTTTAGTTTAAGTAGTGATTCTTATTTAAATGAAAGTGAGACTGTTTATTGGGATTACTACTCCGGTTTTGTATTCTCAAGTACTGAACGATCTTATTCAGTAAATCCTTATATCGGAAAAAAAATTGGTGATCGGACAATGTTCGGACTTAATTATGGTTTCTCATCGGTAATTAATAGATTAGATAGATTAAATTATTTTAATACTAGAAGGACTGATTCAGAGGTAAAGTCGATTCAACATGATATCAATTTATTCTTGAGGTATAAATTATTTGGAAAAGAAAAGATTTCCATGGATTTGACTGCTCATGCTGGTGTCATGCAGAGGAAGATTAACTCTAAGTTAACCATTAGAGATTTCAATTTTTCTGGTCCTTATAATTTATATGAATCTAGTGCTACTCCATGGGGGGATGCCTTGGAGGCTGGTCTTTTCTTGGGCTTGAATTATGACTTTAATGCTAAGTGGCGATTGCGCTTAGTCTCCGAATTGATGACTTATAACAAGGAGCTTCAAATAGACTTTAGTCAAGAAAAAAATATTGACTTTTCAGGGGATAGTTCATTTGATTGGACCAGTCAACTAAGTAATGTACATTTTGCTGTGGAATTCAGATTTTGATGCTTAAAAAAAGTATAATCTTACCTGTTAGGATGCCGAATTATTCTGTGTTATTTAATCTTTGGAAGTCAATCTTTTAATTGCTTTATGAAAAAAATAATCTTTACGTTTTATATACTTTTATCCTCCGTGGTTTGTTTCTCTCAAGACTCGGAGGGAAGTTGGTTTACCGGTGTATCATTAAAAATGAGTAGTGATTCTAATCACGATGTCGATAAAGATAACAGTTCTTACTTTGAGAGGAGGAGCGATTATTTTATTCAGTTATATGGAGGAAAACAAATCTCAAAGCGACTGGACTTATGCTTATTTACTGAATTTACAAGGAATTATTCTCTTTACAATTCTAACCCTGTTTCCATAGAAACTATAAATAGTTTTGGTCATATTTACAGTAATGAATTTTATGCACCAATAGATGTACTAAAGGACTGGAGCGAGAATTATCTTTCTTTTGCAGCGAGTTTAAGATATCATCTTGTCGTAAATAAAAAAATAGGCTTGGATCTTGCTTTTAATCCAGGAATGCAGACTTTATTTAAAAAAAGAGAGGAGTATAAAGTTGAGTATACTGCATTCAATGAAGAAATAGTGGTATTGAAAGAATATAAAGCAAGAAGTATTTTTCCTTTTTTTCGTAGTACCCTTGGACTGAATTATGATATAAATTCCCATTGGCGTATTCGATTCATACAGGATTTGATGGTATATAATAGAGACAACCTCACCTATCTTTGGGATTCTAATGGTCCATACTTCGCACTAGAGTACAGATTCTAATGTTAGTTTACGTTAAATTTATTCCTTCGAATTTTATCATTTGTTAAATACCGCCTTTATACGTTAAGAATCCATTAAAGACGCTTACGGGAATTAGAATAGCATACTTTTTTCATTTAGTTTTTACTTAGTATTATAGGACAAGCTAAAACGAGTAAGCATGAGAAGAATCTATTTAATCCTAGTGGTCTGTATCCTTAGCGCTGGTCTTTTTGCCCAACCGAATGGCCCTGCTACCAAAAAGCAGCAATTAGAGGAGCAGTTGTTTGCGAATATTACTTTCCGTAAGCGTCCAATTCAAAATTCTTCATTAAAGCAATACAGGATCAAAGTTCATTTTGATCTGTATAAGAACCTTGCGAATAAAACCTACAGAGGTTTTGTGCTGCAGGAAGCTCAGGATATGGAGTTGGGTTTTCGTATTCGATTGAAGCAAGGGGAGGAAAAGTTGATAACGGATACGCTTCGTTGTTATTTGGGTGATACGATTGTTTCTCCATTTAAAGATAGTTTGAACTGGAAACTAGCTGATGTTCGCCTGGTACAGTATCACTCTGAAATTGTCTACAAGCGCAAAGCTTCTCGACAATTGGTAGACCAATACTATCTGTCCGCTAATACCTTGACCAATATTAAGAATGGCATACTGGCACTTAGCTTTTCAGATCCGGATCGTCTAATGGACGATAAGAATCAAATGGATCAGTTTGTACAGCAGTTGGTGGCATTGGAAGCATTGCGTTTTCCACGTAAACTGAATTTGCCTAATTACGATCCCCAGGCCTATATGAGCAGGCAGGCTGAACTTCGTCAGCTTATTGAGCAAAAAGAGCAGGACTTCGCGCTTGCCTTGGATAATATACATGTACTGTATTATGAAAAGGCTATGGCTACGGGGCATATGGAATCGCGTCGAGCGGGGCTGTTGAAAGCTTTAGAAAAAGCCAAAGAAATGAACAGACCTTTTGCAGAGCCACATGTAGCGCTTGCCGAATTGGATATGCATGCGGGTGCGTACCTGGACGCAGTAAGTCGATTGGAAGCAGCACTAGCATCAAACCCAAACGTAGCATTGGCTGAGCAATGTCGATTCTATGCTAGAGATATCTATATGCGGATCCTAAACAATGGTGCCAATAACGGCGGACAGTTTGCAATTGACTGGTATTATATGGCGATGGAATTGTGTGAGAGACCAATCATTTCTGGTAATTGTAACGCCGTTCAAAGGGAGGTGATGGCCATTCGTACAGCGCTTTTTGAGTCGCTGATCGATGAGCGTAGCTATGCCGCTTTAGCCGATGCGCAGCAGTATTTGGAACTGTTCCGAGTGGAGATTTTGTATCCGGAAAAATTGTACATCGCACTGCAACGCAGGTATAAGATGCACCTGGTAGAGGTCCAGCAAATGAGTAGGAACCGAAAACTGGATGCTGCCTTGCAGGAGATGAAAGTCATCCGTAGCAGGGAGATGGATTTTGGTATTCCATTTGATGATCGTCAGGCTGTGCAAAGAACCTATCAAGAGATCTATGATACTAGCTTGGGGATAGCAGAGGAAGCAAATGCCGCTCGTGCTTATCAGCAGGCACTGAATAGTCTGGCATTCAGTGAAAAGGTGTTGAGGGAGACGCCTGGTATTGATCGCAATCAGAATCGAATAGAGGCACAGTATCAGACGGCTTATTTGGGTTTGTTTGATCAGCAATTGGCCGATGTGAAAGCGAAGACCGATGCTCGTAAGTTTGGAGAGGCTGAGCAGGCTTTGGGGAGATTGAAGCAGTTCAGAGATCAGCATAGGAGGTATTTGCAGGGGCACTATGATATTTCTTTGGAGCGCAGCTACACCTATTTTTATGAGGAAAAATATGATGCAGCAGTTGAAGGATTCAATACTAGAGTCAGTCAGGGACAGTTTGCCAATGCTTTTTCGGCATATAAGAACTTACTAAGATTCCAAAGGGAGCAAGCTCGCTATTTGACTCAACGTCCGGAGCATATGTTGCAACGCAGGTTTGATCGCTTTTTGCCGCTCTATCTGGAGGATTTGGACAGAACGCACAATCGTCCGGCACAGCATTTGGCGGAATTGGAGATTTTGAAGGATTTAAATGCCTATGTGCTTGCTGGCTCTGAGGCAGCGTATAATTTGAATGATCGTATGAAGCGGTTGGTAAATACGCATATTGATTATGAGGCGCAGGAATTGCGTGCTACAATTCGAACCCTGGATGTAGATAATTGTCCTCCAAATCGATTGGATGCTCTACAAGCTGATCTGCGAAGGATGAAGGATTTTGCTGCTGCCAACCGACATGTATGGTCTGGAGAGCAGGAGCTGGTGATTCGCCAAGTGGAGGATTTTTACTTCCGCGCACATTGTAGCAATCAGGCGGATATCTTCGCTGGTCTTATGCGCGATATTGAAGGCAATTTGAAAAAAGCAGCTTATGTTCAGGCGTTTGGAATTATGGATAAGGCACTTGATTTTGCCAGAGAAGAGGCTTCGTGCAATATTCCAACGGGCCGAATCCGTGATTATCAGAATCGCTACAGGCATGCATTTGAATATCAGTCGAACAAGCAAAAAGCCCTGGATGCTTTTTACAGAAGATCCTATAAAGATGGGATTTCGTTTTACAAACAGGCAGAAGAGCTTGAACTAAAGGAGGCTG
>OMKD01000040.1 GCA_900299495.1 Sphingobacteriales bacterium | reverse complement strand
ATCGTAGAAAATAACCTTGACTTGGTTAGGTTCAGTGGTACACCAAAGCTGGCTACTGTAACAGGTGATATTCTCATTCATAATAATGCCAGTTTGATCCACTTCGACAAACTGCATACGATCAATAGCGTAGGTGGAGATATTACCTTAAGTGAACTTCCTCAGGTTATTGATTTTATAGGTATGCATAATATCCAATCTATTTCAGGAACTCTAACAATTGAAAATTGTGCTAATCTACAGTCTCTCGAGGGCTTTGAAGGTATGACGCAGCTAGATGAAATCATAATCAATAATAATGGTAGCTTAACTGATATTTCAGGGATTGAAAATATTGACGAATCCACCTTAGCCAACTTGACTATAAGTAATAATGGAAGTTTGTCTGATTGTATGATTTCGAGTGTTTGTGGTTTCGTAGGTACGGATACTAGTTTTCCTAATGGAAATATCACAGGCAATTCAGGTAATTGTGCAGATGCTGGTGCCGTTCAAATAGTATGTATGGCAGCTATGCCAGTGGAGCTCGTCGATTTTTCTGTTCGCAAAAATGATAATCAGGTGTTTATTGAATGGTCTACTGCGTCAGAGTTGAATAACAGTGGTTTTGAGATTCAGCATTCTGTGAATGCGACAGATTGGGAGGTCTTAAGCTTTGTTTCAGGAAATGGCAGCACAGATAAACTGAACGCATACAAGTTCATTGATATGGCGCCTAAATCAGGACTCAATTATTATCGATTAAAGCAAGTCGATTTTGATGGAAGCTTTGAATACTCAGAAATAAATACGGTTAATTTCGGAGTAAACACACTTGCTGTTTTTCCTAATCCAGCAAGCGATCGTATTCAATTTACAGATGAACACAGGGGAGCATATGAAATTTATAATAGCTTAGGTAATGTCGTACTTACTGGCCATATGACTGGTGTTATTGCTATAGATCAATTGAAGGCCGGTATCTATTTTATTCGCTTAGATCAAAGAGAAAATCTTATACGGTTTTTAATAAAATAAATCCAAATTATTTAGTTTATGTAAAGGGTATCGATACGTTCGAATACCCTTTTTTGGTTCTTATATGAGAAGTCTTGGTCCCCCTAAGACCTACTAACTTGATATGAGACAGAGGCTTGAATGGGGGGATAATGGACCAATTCAGATGGGCTTTTATTTCATATGACTTAAATCACCCCCCAGTTTTGGGATGTTTACCCCTTATAATGGCTACTTTGAAATTTTAAAAATCAATCTACAATCATTGTTTAAAACTCAATCGATGAAAAGCAGTACTTTTATCTGTGCCTTGATGGGCTTATTATTAATGTCCTGTTCAAAAAAAGAAGAACAAAAGCCAGTTGAAATGGAAGCCACTAATGCTAAGTATTTTTATGTGGGAACATATACAAACGGAGATAGTGAAGGAATCTATAAGTATATGATGAATGAGGATGGTACCCTTAAAAAAGTAGGACTTGTTGCTCGTGCTGATAATCCATCTTTTTTAGCGCATAATGGTGCGTATTTAGTATCTGTAAATGAAAATGAAGATGGTACAATTCAATCTTATAAGATAGAATCTGATACTCTTCAGCTAATTAATACGACCTCTACAGGTGGAGCTCATCCTTGTTTTGTTACAATGAATGACCAAGGAAATGTCTTAGTGGCAAATTACACTGGTGGTAATGTTGGCTGGTTAGATCTTGGAGAAAATGGTATGCTTAGTGATTTGAAATCTTTGCAGCAGCACTCTGGAAGTGGTCCAACTGATAGACAGGAATCCGCTCATGCGCACAGTACTTGGTTTGTAGGTCAGTCCAATGAGGTTATTTCTGTAGACTTAGGTACAGATGAGCTATGGTTGTCTGCATTGGATGAGGAAGAGGGGGTTTTGAAGCTGCATGCTGACCGAGTTAAAATGGAAGCAGGAGCAGGCCCAAGACATATTGCTTTTCATCCAAACAATTGGATCTATGTGCTTAATGAATTGAATGGAACGGTTACTCGTGTTGCTCGCCAAGAGGCAGGCGCTTACGAAGTATTAGAATCCATTTCTACATTGCCGGAAGATTTCGATGGATTTAACAAATGTGCAGATATTCATCTTTCTTCTGATGGTGCCTTCTTGTATGCATCGAACAGAGGACATGATAGTATTGTGATATATAAGGTTAATGCTGATGGTACATTAGAATTGGTCGGTTTTGAATCTACTCAAGGGGCAACACCAAGAAACTTTACACTTAGTCCTGATGAAGACTTCCTATTGGTTGCCAATAAAGATGCAAACAATATTGTTTCGTTCAAGAGAAATGTTGAAACAGGAACTTTGGAGCACGTGTCTACCGTTGAGGCACCTGCACCTGTTTGCTTATTGTTCTAATAAAAGCTTGGTAAATATTCTTATCTTCTCCTCAGAAGATAAGAATATTTAAACCGAGTTGATATGAAAAGAATTTTTTCTACACTTTTTCTTTCCCTTGCTTTTTTAAGCATTTACGCACAGTCTGCCTTAGACCAAATCCTTCCAGTTAGAGAGCGAAGTGCATTTATTGATAAAGTCCTAGAATACAGAATTGATAGTCTTTTACCGGAGCTTATGGATCGGGAAGGACTGGATATGTGGATCATTATTTCCAGAGAGTATAATGAGGATCCGGTTATGGAAACCATGCTTCCAAGTCAGTGGTTATCGGCACGAAGAAGAACAATCCTAGTGTTTTCTCGAAATGAGGATGGTAGCATGGATAAGATTGCAATAGCCAGATATAATGTAGGGAAACTACTTAAGGGAGAATGGAATATAGACGTGTATCCCAACCAATGGGATGCGCTGATAGAAATTATAGAACGAAAAGATCCAAAGACTATTGGTATGGATTTTTCAGAAGACTTTGGGCTTGCAGATGGACTGGTTTATTCAGAGCAGAAAGCCTTTATGGTAAAATTGCCAGCGCAGTATCATGACCGTGTTGTCTCTGCTGAACGTTTGGCAATTGCCTGGTTGGAAACTCGATCGAGAATGGAGATTGAAGTGTATCCAACTATTTGTGCCATGGGGCATGAAATCCTTCAGGAAGCTTTTTCTGCTGGCCATATAACACCTGGCGTTACCACAACAGACGATGTAATTTGGTGGCTAAGGCAACGTGTGGTGGAGTTAGGGCTACAAACCTGGTTTCATCCTTCCGTATCTATCCAAAGAAGCAATATGGGGGATAATGCCTTCTTGCGTTCATTTGCTAACCGAGCAGAAGATGAGATTATTCAAAAAGGCGATTTATTGCATGTTGACTTCGGGATAAGCTATTTAAGATTGAATACAGATCAGCAACAGCATTTCTATATGCTAAGAGATGGGGAAACTGAGGTGCCAAAAGGATTGGCTGATGCATTTAAAAATGGAAATAAACTTCAGGATATTCTAGTAAAGAACTTTGTGTCGGGTAAGTCAGGGAATGAAATCCTTAAAGATGCTTTGGAAGAAGCCAAGGGACAAGGATTTCAAGCCTCTATTTATACGCACCCGATTGGTTTTCATGGTCACGCAGCGGGACCAACTATAGGTTTATGGGATCAACAAGGCGGAGTTGCTGGTAAAGGAGATTATCCCTTGTTTAAAAATACCTGTTATTCTATAGAGTTATTCGCAGCCACTGAGGTGGATGAGTGGGGAAAGATCGTTCGCATCATGTTGGAAGAAGATGGTCTGTATGATGATGAAGGGTTTAGATTTTTAGATGGCCGGGCGGAGGAAATTTATACTATACCGAGAGCAAGATAAGTTCTGTGAAAGAAGTAAAGGCGCTACAGCGTCTTTACTTCTTTTGCTAATTCGGATAGAGTATGTTTGGCATCCCCAAACAACATTTTCGTTTTATCATTAAAGAAAAGCGGGTTTTGAATACCTGCATAACCAGGACTCATACTACGCTTGAGCACAATTACATTTTTGGCATTCCAAACCTGTAAGACCGGCATACCGTAAATTGGGCTTCCGGGACTGTCTTCTGCTGAAGGATTGACAACATCATTTGCACCAACCACTACGACTACATCCGTATTCGGTAGCATGTCATTCGCTTCATCCATATCCAGTAATTTAGGATAAGGTACATTTGCTTCTGCCAGCAATACATTCATATGACCAGGCATACGTCCTGCTACAGGGTGAATGGCGTATTTTACATCAACCCCATTTTTCTCCAAAAGATCTTCCAGTTCTTTTACCGTCTTTTGTGCTTGTGCAACCGCTAATCCATATCCGGGAACGAAAACTACGGACTGAGAATAGAACATTTGAATAGCCATATCATTTACCGTAATCGTCTTTGCTGTTTTTCCATCTGTATCCGCACCAACATCCCCTCCTACTGAAGAGCCAAATCCTCCAATGATTACATTGAATAAGGACCTGTTCATCGCTTGACACATTAATACGGTTAGTATGGTCCCTGCTGCTCCAACCAAGATACCACCTACGATCATCAATTGACTCTGGTAAATAAAACCAGCTGCTGCTGCTGAAAGTCCGGTCATGGAATTCAGTAGTGAAATTACAACAGGCATATCTGCTCCACCAATGGGCGCAACAAAAGATACTCCATATACAAGCGTTACTGCAATGAAAACAAAGAATATGGTGTAAGATCCACTAAAGAATGAGATCAAAATACCTAATGTCAATACTGCCAGCAACATGATCATATTGATCACATTATGCATAGGTAATTGAACTTGGCTGTCTTTTACCAAACCTTGAAGTTTTCCATAGGCCAATAAACTACCTGAGAAAGAGACTAAACCAATGAGTAAGGCAAATATCCCTATCCCAAGCTGAGAAGTAGTCATTTCAAGGGTTCCCTGAAAATAGGGTAGCAGTTCGGTCACAGCTAAGAGTGCTGCACAGGCTCCGCCTAGTCCATTGAGGATAGATACCAATTGAGGCATGTCTGTCATCTGAACTCGAATCGCCGTTAGCCAACCTATGGCGCCTCCTATCAATAATCCGCCGAAGATCCACAGATAATTGTTAGAAGCTCCTTCAATAGGAATAAAAAGGGTAACTAATACCGAGAAGGTCATACCAAAGGCAGCAAGTAGGTTTCCTTTTCTTGCCGTATCTGGTGATCCCAATAATCTAAGGCCAAAAACAAAAGTTAGTACCCCGATTAAATAACTTATATTTAATATAAACGTCGTTTCCATGTTCTAACTTTATTTAGCCTTCTTTTTAAACATATCCAGCATTCGGTCTGTAACCTTAAATCCTCCAACTATATTAATGGTTCCTAATATGATTCCAAGGAAGCCAAGTGTAAGCCTAAGGTATTCATCAGATTCGGCTGTTCGAATCAGAAGTATGGCTCCAATAAGTACTACCCCACTAATGGCGTTTGCTCCAGACATCAAAGGTGTATGTAGTATGGTTGGAACTTTGGAGATCACTTCAAACCCAAGAATTATGGTGAAGATGATTAAATATATAAAGAATAGGTTCTGGTTGAATTCAGTAATAAATTGCTCCATGACTATTGCGTTTTATTCGTGATAATTGCCCCTTCTAGAATAGGGTCATCCTGCTTTAAGGTTTTATCTTCATGATTGTAGATATGCTTAAGCAGATTGAAAATATTGTTGCTAAAGAGTGTACTGGAATCCTGAGGGATTCTACCGGCAAGATTGGAGTTACCCATAATCCATACGCCGTTATGACTGATCAGTTTTTGATCCTGAGAAAGTGCACAGTTTCCGCCTGTTGAAGAAGCCAGATCAACGATAACAGATCCTTTTTTCATTTTTTCAACGGTTTCATTGGGTACCAGAATTGGTGCCTTGCGTCCTCTAACCTGAGCAGTAGTTACTATAATGTCTGCGTTCATTGCTCTGTTTTGGACCTCAGCACGTTGTCTTTTGATGAAATCTTCAGATTGTTGTACTCCATAACCTCCAGCATCCTTATCTTCTACTGCTCCTTCGACTTCTACAAATTTTGCTCCTAGACTTTCTACTTCTTCCTTAGCTGCTGAACGGGTGTCAAATGCTTCTACGATTGCACCAAGTCTTTTAGCTGTCGCAATGGCCTGTAAGCCAGCAACACCTGCGCCAAGTACAAGTACACGTGCAGGTTTGATGCTTCCTGCTGCTGTTATCATCATAGGAATATACCTGGGTAAAATATTCGAAGCTTCTAAAATGGATTTATATCCTGCCACAGATGCCATGGAAGAAAGAACATCCATACTTTGCGCTAAGGTTGATCTGGGAATCATGTCAAGACTTAGGGCTTTGATGCCAATATCGTTTAGTTTTCCTTCAATCTCAGTATCATTGAAAGGAGCAAACATGGAGATCAAAAGCGTAGTTGCCTTGCAGGCTTTGTATTGATCTACGGGTAATGGATGTATGCTGACCAGAATATCAGAGTTACTGATAATGTTTTCCCTGCTATCTATTGTTGCACCTTCCGCTTCATAAGTTTCATCTGGGAAAAAGGATTTGGCACCAGCCTCCTTTTCTATGAAACATTCAAAACCTAATGGTGTTAACTTTTTTATTGTAGCTGGGATTATTGCGACCCGATTATCATCGGATTCCTTGATTACTCCAATTTTCATAAAGCCTGTAACTTAGTTTCAATTAATGCTATATTAATATAATGGATTTAGAGCTTTTTTGTTTAACTATATTTGGTTGATTATGAGTTGCTTTTATGTATTTAATTATTTTTCATATTTTACACCAAATAAGAACTGTGAATAGCATGAATTATATTCGATTATACGAGACCCATAACCGATCAGAAATTGTCCAGTTAAAATTGAAATTCAATCAGCTTGATTTGGACTATAAAGTACTTTTTGAAAATACCTTAAATGTTGCAGATGCTTATGGCTTAGGTAGCAGGGGAGTGGTTATTGAAGTTGCTGAAAAAGATGCTGAAGTTGCAGAGGCTATTCTTCTTGATCTTGGTATGTTGAATTTAGAATCAGAGGGAAGTTCATTTTCATTTTTGGAGTGGTATGATGATTTTAGTCAGAAAATTGGTTTGTTGAAAGATACAGATCTGAGTTTTCGACTGATTATTCTAATTGTATTTGTGTCTGTTTTTGTGATGGGTGTAGTTTTTCCATTGCTTCTATTATTAAGCTCATCAAAGTAACTCTATGATGGACAAACAAGAACTCTGGACAATAATTGAATTAGAACTGAAAAGGCAAATTAGCGAAATAACATCTAATCTTGATACCATTGAGCAGTCGAAGGCACAAGAGACGAAAAGCAGTGCAGGGGACAAGTTTGAGACTGGTAGAGCAATGATGCAGATTGAAGAGGATAAGTTACTTGGTCAATTAAAAAGGAAAAAAGAAGATTTACTGAAGGTAAAGGTTCTTCAGTCTGGTAATACAAATTCTGATTTTATTCGAGAAGGAAGTTTGGTACGCTGCGGTAAACAGTGGTTCCTAATTGGCTTAAGCCTTGGAAAACTAAAGCTGGATGATAAAGTCGTTTATGGGATTTCTACTCAGGCTCCACTGGCATTAAGATTGCTGGGAAAAGAACTCGGAGAAGAGCTACAGCTTAATGACAGAACTTTAGTAATAGAAGAAGTTGTATGACGAAATGTGATGGTAGGTCATTTTAAAATAACTGTAAAATGATTTGACTTTCACAAGCAACGTTTCAAAGTTGATATTCGTTATGTATAAGTAAAACATAAATTTATAGTTGTTCATAAAACCAAGTTATTATCCTTTCCTGTGGTTCTAGGATCTCTAGATTCTTACAATCTTTTGCTAGGACTATTATTTTTCCCTGTTTGATGTAGAGATATGTTTGGTTAAAAAATGCACATTGATAGGTAAAATTTGTTAATTGAGGTGTATTTGTAGGTGATAACTTAGCAAAAGAAATTTACATATAGTTAACAGACCTTAGTTTATTAGTTGGATATAGATGTGTGAAGAGGTTTATTATTTGTAAATCAGACACTTTTATAGTGATAAATTTGGAAAATAGATCTTTTAAATAAATCATTCAAAAATGAAAAATTTTATAAAGCTTTTAGGAGTTTTTTTTCTGGCAGCTTCCATCTTTACGTTCAACGCGTGTTCAAGTGATGATGAGGTTGTAATTCCAGTTGTTGAAGGTATTAATGTTGCCGACGGTTTATATCTTGCAGCTGCAGGTGCTGACCCAACAACAGGTACTTTACTATCAACTGAAACTGTTGAGGCAGAAGGATTCTCTTCTCAAGATCGTGCTGGTTTCGTAGGTGGATACATTTACCTAGAAGCTGGTGAT